>NZ_JACBXB010000160.1 GCF_013870575.1 Pseudonocardia pini | reverse complement strand
GAGGAGGTCCGGCACGCGGTGCTCTTCGCCCGCGCCGTCGGCGGCCCCACCGCACTGACCGTCCGGGACGCCCTGGACCTCGCCACGATCGGCGGTGCCCGGGTGCTCGGGCGGGAGGCCGAGATCGGTTCGATCGAGGTCGGCAAGCTCGCCGACCTGGCCCTCTGGGGGCTCTCCGGCCTCGGGCACGCGGACGTCGCCGATCCTGTTGCGGCACTGGTGCTCGGCTCGCCGCCGCCCCTGGACCTGCTGCTGGTCGACGGGAGGCCGGTCGTCGAGCACGACCGGATGGTCACCGTCGACACCGAGGCCGTGGCGCACGAGTGCGCCCGCGTCCACCGCACCCTGCTGGAGAAGGCGTCATGACCACCACCGAGACCTCTCTGAAGGGCCGGATCGGCGACTCCCCGCTCCGCCCGGACGGCACGCTCAAGGTCACCGGCGAGTTCGCCTACTCGTCCGACCTCTGGCACGACGACATGGTCTGGGGTGTCACGCTCCGCAGCCCGCACCCCAGCGCCCGGATCCGCTCGATCGACATCACCGAGGCGCTGCGCGTCCCCGGCGTCTCCGCGGTGCTCACCGCGGCGGACGTGCCGGGCGAGAACGCGGTCGGGCTGGAGCACCTCGACACCCCCGCCCTGGCCGACGGCGTGGTCCGCTACCAGGGCGAACCCGTCGCGCTGGTGGCGGCGGACCATCCCGAGACCGCTCGCCGCGCGGCCAAGCGGATCGCGGTGGACTACGAGGTGCTGACTCCCGTCACCGACCCGCGTCGCGCGCTGGAGCCGGACGCCCCGTGGGTGCACGCCTCGCACGACAACCTCGTACGGGACCTGAAGATCCGCCGCGGCGACCCGGCGCCCACGGCACCGGTCGTCGTCGCGCTGGACTTCGAGGTCGGGATGCAGGACCAGGCCTTCCTCGGCCCGGAGTCCGGCCTCGCGGTGCCCGACGGCGAGGGCGGCGTCGACCTGTTCGTCGCCACCCAGTGGCTGCACGTCGACCAGAGCCAGGTCTGCCGGGTGCTCGGGCTGCCGCCGGAGCAGGTGCGGCTGACCCTCGCCGGCGTCGGCGGCGCCTTCGGCGGCCGCGAGGACCTGTCGATGCACGTCCACGCCTGCCTGCTCGCCCTGCACACCGGCAAGCCGGTGAAGATGAGCTACGCCCGGGACGAGTCCTTCTTCGGCCACGTCCACCGCCACCCCGCCTGGCTGCGCTACGAGTTCGGCGCCCAGCCGGACGGCGAGCTGGTCTACGCCAAGGCGGACATCCTGTTCGACGGCGGCGCCTACGCCTCGTCGACCAGCGCGGTCGTCGGCAACGGCGGGACCCTGGGCCTGGGGCCGTACCGGATCCCGAGCGTCCACGTGGACGCCCGCGGGGTCTACACGAACAACCCGCCCTGCGGCGCGATGCGCGGCTTCGGTTGCGTGCAGGCCGCGTTCGCGCACGAGGCGCTGATGGACGAGCTGGCCGACCGCGTCGGAATGGACCGGGTGGAGATCCGGGCGCTCAACGGCATGGTCGAGGGCGACCACAACATCACCGGCCAGGTCATCGACTCCGCGGCACCCGTGGCGGAGCTGATCCGCACGGTGCGCGACCTGCCGCTGCCCGCCGACCCGGTGGGGGAGCGGGACATCCGCGAGCTGCCCGGCGGGGCGTCGAACACCACGCACGGCGAGGGCGTCGTGCGGGGGATCGGGTACGCGGTGACCTACAAGAACGTCGGGTTCTCCGAGGGCTTCGACGACTACTCCACCGCCCGCGTGCGCCTGGAGGCGGTCAACGGCGAGCCCGTCGCCACCGTGCAGACCGCCGCGGCCGAGGTGGGGCAGGGGCTGATCACCATCGAGCAGCAGATCTGCCGCACGGAGCTGGGTGTGGAGCAGGTCGTGGTGCACCCCAAGGACACGACCGTCGGCTCCGGCGGCTCGACGTCCGCCTCCCGCCAGACCTACGTGACCGGCGGCGCCGTGAAGGCGGCCTGCGAGGCGGTGCGGACCTCGGTCCTCCGTCGCGCCACCGCGATGCTCGGCATCCCCGAGCTCCGACTGGACGGGGAGAAGATCGTCGCCTCGGGCGGGGACGTCGTCTCGTCGCTCGTCGAGGTCCTGGCCGAACCCGTCGAGGAGACCGTGGAGTGGCACCACCGCCCCACGTTCCCGATCGACCCGGAGACCGGGCAGGGCACCGCGCACGTCCAGTACGCGTTCTCCGCGCACCGGGCCGTGGTCGACGTCGACACCGAGCTCGGACTGGTCAAGGTGGTCGCGCTGGACACCGCGCAGGACGTGGGTCGGGCGCTCAACCCCGACGCCGTCGTGGGGCAGATCCAGGGCGGCAGCGCGCAGGGCATGGGCCTGGCGCTGATGGAGGAGATCGTGGTGCAGGACGGGATCGTGCAGAACCCGTCCTTCACCGACTACCTCATCCCGACGATCCTGGACATGCCGCCGATGCAGGTGAAGGTGCTGGAGTACGCCGACCCGCACGCGCCCTACGGCGTCCGCGGGGTCGGCGAACCCCCCACGATCTCCTCCGGCCCCGCCGTCGCCGCCGCGATCCGCGCCGCCACCGGCAAGGCGCTGCGCCGCGTCCCGATCCGTCCCGAGCACATCACCTTCTGACCCTGTGAGTGGCGACCCCCCGGTGGGTGCGCCCACCCCCTGACCCGGAGGAGCTGCATCGATGCCGAGGATGTTCCTCAACGGCACTGCCATGTCCGACGGCGCGGACCATCACCTCGTCGGCGACGCGCCCCTCGTCGCCCGCACCACCACCGCGCCGCGGTACCGCTTCCACGCCGTCGACGACCGGTACCCCGCCCTCGAGGAGGGCGGTGGGTCCGCCGTCGAGGGCGAGGTCTACGAGATGTCGTACGCCCAGCTCCGCGAGGTGCTGCTGCCCGGCGAGCCGGACGGGCTGGAGCTCGGCGTGGTCGAGCTGGCCGACGGCTCCGGGGCGCTCGCCATGGTCCTGCGGCCCGGTCACCCGGCTCCGCACACCGACATCTCCGAGCTCGCGAGCTGGCGGGCGTACCGGGAGGGGCGATCGTGAGGACGGTCTTCCGCGCCCGCCGCGTCCTGCTCACCGCCGCCACCGCCGGTCGGGAGGGGTTCGCGACCGACCTTTGCACTGCCCGCGGCGATGCGGGTGGTCGCAGCCTGGGCGAACGCCCGGCGGCGGTGCTGGTCGAGGACGGCCGGATCGCCGAGATCCTGCCGTTCGACGCCCCGCTCGGCCCCCTGCTCGACGACCCGCTCGATGTCACTGAGATCGTCCTCGCCGACGACGAGGTGCTGATCCCCGGTCTGGTCGACACCCACGTCCACGTCAACGAGCCCGGCCGGACCGAGTGGGAGGGGTTCGCCTCCGCCACCCGGGCGGCCGCGGCCGGTGGCGTCACCACGATCGTCGACATGCCCCTGAACTCGCTGCCCCCGACGCTCGACGCCTCCTCGTTGGAGATCAAGCGCAAGGCGGCGGACGGACAGTGCAGTGTGGACGTCGGTTTCTGGGGCGGGGCGGTGCCCGGCAACGAGTCCGACCTGGCAGGCCTGCTCGCGGCGGGCGCGTTCGGTGCCAAGTGCTTCCTGCTGGACAGCGGGGTGCCGGAGTTCCCGCCGCTGCCCGATCCGCGGGGAGCCCTGCGCGCTCTCGGCGACGCGGTCCTGCTGGCCCACGCCGAGGACGCGAGGTTCGTCGGCTCGGCGGAAGGCCCGCGGTACACGGACTTCCTCGCCTCCCGGCCCCCCGCAGCGGAGGACTCGGCGATCGAAGCGCTGCTCCGCGCGGCGCAGGAGACCGGCGGTCGGGTGCACGTCGTGCACCTGTCCTCCGCGGCGGCGCTCCCGCTGCTCGCGCAGGCCCGCGCCGAGGGCGTCCGGGTCACCGTGGAGACCTGCCCGCACTACCTCGCGCTCACCGCGGAGGAGGTGCCCGACGGCGACACCCGCTTCAAGTGCTGCCCGCCGGTCCGCGAGGAGGCCAACCGCGACCTGCTCTGGCAGGGGCTAGCGGACGGCGTGATCGACATGATCGTCAGCGACCACTCGCCTGCGACCCCGGAGCTGAAGGGCACCGGGGACTTCGGTTCGGCGTGGGGCGGGATCGCGTCGCTGCAGATCGGGCTGCCGGTCGTGTGGACCGAGGCCCGCGGACGGGGCTGGTCGTTCGCCGCCGTCGTCGAGCGGATGGCGGTGGCACCGGCCGACCTGGTCGGCCTGCGGCACAAGGGCCGCATCGCGGTCGGTGCCGACGCCGACCTCGCCGTGGTCGCCCCCGACGAGGCCTTCACGGTGGGCGCGCTCGCCCACCGCCACCCGACCACCCCGTACGCCGGTCGCACCCTGCGCGGCGTCGTCCGCGGCACCTGGCTGCGCGGCGAGCGGGTCGATCCCGATCGGCCGCACGGTCGGCTGATCAGACGAGGAGACACGTGATGTACCCGGATCTCGCCCTGCGCACCGTCGGCGGTTCCGTGGTCTCGGCGACCGACGAGTCGTTCGCCGCCAAGGAGAACCTGATCGTCCCCGGACCGCCGGTGTTCGATCCGACGACCTTCGGGCACCGCGGCAAGGTCTACGACGGCTGGGAGACCCGCCGCAGGCGCACACCCGGTCACGACGAGGCGGTGGTCCGGCTCGGTGCGCCCGGGATCGTCCGGCGGATCGTGGTCGACACGACCTGGTTCACCGGCAACTACCCGCCCCAGGCCGCGGTCGACGGCCGGGCGGACGACGAGTGGTTCGAGCTCGTCCCGCTGTCGGACCTCAAGGGCGACAGCGAGAACGCCATCGACGTCCGGTGCGACCGCCGGGTCACCGAGGTCCGGCTGCGGATCGTGCCCGACGGCGGTGTCGCCCGGCTCCGGGTGTTCGGCGAGGCGCTGCCCGATCCCGCCCTGATCGCGGCGCTCGGCACGGTCGACCTCGCCGCCGTCGAGAACGGGGGGCACGTCCGTGACGTGTCGAACCGTTTCTACAGCGAACCGCAGAACCTGCTGCTACCTGGTCCGGCCCGGTCGATGGGCGAGGGCTGGGAGACCGCCCGCCGCCGCGACAGCGGGAACGACTGGGTCGAGATCGGACTCGGAGTCGAGTCCCGGATCGCCGTCGTCGAGCTGGACACGCGGTACTTCCTCCACAACGCCCCGGCGCGGGCGGTGCTGGGCACCGCAGGCCGAACGCTCGTGGACACCGACGTCGAGCCGGACACCGTCCACCGGATCGTGCTGCAGGATCCCGGGCCGGTCACCGACGTACGCCTCGACATCCACCCCGACGGCGGCCTCTCCCGAGTACGCCTCTGGGGCACCCCCACCGAGGCAGGACGCCAGGCCCTGCAGACGCGCTGGCACCAAGCCCACTGACCCGATCCGCGTCATCGAGCCACAACTGTCGTTCCCGTGCCTCCACACGACGGTTGTCGCTCCATGATGCGCTGGAGGAATCGTGTACACACACGCGCTCAACTGCTCGATCGCGTTCCCTGATCTGCCTGTGCTCGAGCGGGCTGGGGCTGCCGCCGCCGCCGGGTTCTCGGCGGTGGAGTTCTGGTGGCCCTTCGCCTCGGCCGCGCCCTCGGATCTCGAGGTGGGGCGGTTCGCCGCGTCCGTCGAGAGCGCCGGGGTCGAGCTCGTGGGGCTCAACCTCGCCGCCGGGGACATGCCCGCCGGGGACCGCGGGCTGGTGTCCTGGCCGGGCCGTGCGCAGGAGTTCCGGGACTCGGTCGCCGTGGCCGTCGGGCTGGGCGAACGCCTCGGTACCCGCATCTTCAACGCGTTGTACGGCAACCGGATCGACGGTGTGACCGGCCAGGACGACCTGGCCGACGAGAACCTGGCCCACGCCGCGAAGGAGGCGGGCCGCATCGGCGCCACCGTGGTGCTGGAGCCGCTCAGCGGCGCGGACCGCTACCCGCTGCGCACCGCCGCGGACGCGGTGGCCGTGCTGGACCGGGTCGGAGCGGAGCACCTCGGGCTGCTGTTCGACGTCTACCACCTCGCCGTCAACGGGGACGACCTCGACGCCGCGATCACCCGGTTCGCCGACCGGATCGCCCACGTCCAGCTCGCCGACGCCCCGGGCCGCCACGAGCCCGGCACCGGCGACATCGACTTCCCCCACGTGCTCGACGCGCTGGAGAAGGCCGGCTACACCGGCCGGATCGCGCTGGAGTACGTCCCCACCCGAAAGGTCATCGCATGAGAATCGCGTTCATCGGACTCGGCATCATGGGGGGTCCCATGGCGGGCCACCTCGTCGAGGCCGGGCACGACGTCGTGGGCCACAACCTGTCCCGGCTCGCCGTCGACGTCCTCGTCGAGCGCGGCGGGCGTGCCGCCACCGACACCGCCGACGCGGTCCGCGAGGCCGACGTCGTGATCACCATGGTCCCGGACAGCCCGGACGTCGAAGGGCTCGTGTTCGGGGAGGACGGCATCCTCGCCCACGCCAAGCCCGGCACCCTGCACATCGACTGCTCGACCATCCGCCCGGACGTCGCCCGCCGCATCGCCGAGGCCGAGCGCGAGCGCGGCATCCGCCCGGTCGACGCCCCGGTCAGCGGCGGGGAGCCCGCCGCGCTCGAGGCCGCACTGTCCATCATGGTCGGTGGTGCACCCGACGACGTCGAGGCGGCGCGGCCCCTGCTGGAGACGGTCGGGAACACCGTCGTCCACGTCGGTCCCGCCGGCTCGGGCCAGACCGTGAAGGCCGCCAACCAGCTCATGGTGGCGGGGAACATCCAGCTCCTCGCCGAGGCTCTCGTGTTCCTCGAGGCGCACGACGTGGACACCGAGTCCGCCCTCGCGGTGCTGCAAGGCGGCCTCGCGGGCAGCACCGTCCTGGCGCGCAAGGGCGCCACGATGCGCGCCCGGACCTTCGCCCCCGGGTTCCGGATCGACCTGCACCACAAGGACATGGGCATCGTGACGGCGGCGGCGCGGGAGGCGGGCGTCGCCATCCCGCTGGGAGCCCACGTGGCCCAGCTCGTGGGGTCGCTACGGGCGCAGGGACACGGCGGGCTGGACCACAGCGCGCTGCTGAAGCAGGTCGAGGAACTCTCGGGGAGGGCGACCACATGAAGATGCGCGCCGTCGACGCCGCCGTCGCCATCCTGAAGGCGGAGGGCGTCACGCACCTCTTCGGCCTGCCGGGTGCCGCGATCAACCCCTTCTACGACGCCGTCCGCCGCGACGGCACGCTGACCCACGTCCTCGCCCGACATGTCGAGGGCGCCTCGCACATGGCCGAGGGCTACACGCGGGCGAAGGCCGGGAACATCGGGGTCTGCGTCGGGACCTCCGGACCCGCGGGCACGGACATGATCACCGGGCTGTACTCGGCGATGGCGGACTCGATCCCGATCCTCGCGATCACCGGGCAGGCACCGGTCGCCCGGCTGCACAAGGAGGACTTCCAGGCGGTCGACATCGCCGCGATCGCCGCGCCCGTCACCAAGCTGGCGATGACGGTCCGCGAGCCCGCGCAGGTCCCCGGCGCGGTCGCGCAGGCCTTCCACCTGATGCGGTCCGGGCGACCGGGACCGGTGCTCCTCGACCTGCCGATCGACGTCCAGCAGGCCGAGATCGAGTTCGATCCGGAGACCTACTCACCCCTGCCGGTGCACCGACCCGAAGCCACGCGTGCCCAGGTGGACAAGGTGCTCGACCTCCTGGAGAGCGCGGAACGGCCGGTCATCGTTGCAGGCGGCGGGATCGTCAACGCCGATGCGGCGGCCGAGCTGGTCCGGTTCGCGGAGCTGCTGGACATCCCGGTGATCCCCACGCTGATGGGCTGGGGCACGATCCCGGACGACCACCCGCTGATGGCGGGCATGGCCGGGATCCAGACCGCGCACCGCTACGGGAACGCGACCCTGCTGGCGTCCGATCTGGTGCTGGGGATCGGGAACCGGTGGGCGAACCGGCACACGGGCGGGCTGGAGGTCTACCGGCGGGGGCGGCGGTTCGTGCACGTCGACATCGAGCCGACCCAGATCGGGCGGGTGTTCGCGCCGGACTACGGCGTGACCTCCGACGCCGGTGCCTTCCTGCGCACGGCGATCCGGGCGGCGGGCGAGCGCACTCCGAGGGACAGGGCGCAGTGGGTCCGGGAGTGCCTGGAGCGCAAGGGCTCCCTGCAGCGCCGCACCCACTTCGACGACATCCCGATCAAGCCCCACCGGGTCTACGAGGAGATGAACAAGGCCTTCGGCCCGGACACCCGCTACGTCAGCACGATCGGGCTGAGCCAGATCGCGGGCGCGCAGTTCTTGCACGTCCAACGGCCGCGGCACTGGATCAACTGTGGCCAGGCGGGACCGCTGGGCTGGACCGTGCCCGCGGCGCTGGGCGTGCGGGTCGCGGATCCGGAGGCCACCGTCGTGGCGCTGTCCGGGGACTACGACTTCCAGTTCATGATCGAGGAGCTGGCGGTCGGCGCGCAGTTCACGCTGCCCTACATCCACGTCGTCGTGAACAACTCCTACCTCGGGCTGATCCGGCAGGCGCAGCGCGGCTTCGACATGGACTACTGCGTGCAGCTCGGCTTCGACAACATCCACTCCCCGGAGCTGGACAAGTACGGGGTCGACCACGTCAAGGTCGCGGAGGGCCTGGGCTGCAACGCGATCCGCGTGACGGACCCGGCCGACCTGCCCGGTGCGTTCGTCCGCGCGCAGGAGCTCGTGCGGCTGCACCGGGTGCCGGTGGTCGTCGAGGTCGTACTGGAGCGCGTCACGAACATCTCCATGGGGCAGGAGCTCGACGCGGTCGTGGAGTTCGAGGAGCTCGCCACCACCCGCGAGCACGCCCCGACCGCGACGATCCCGCTCGCGTGAAGGTCGTCCTCGCGCCGGACAAGTTCAAGGGCACGCTCACCGCGGCCGAGGTCGCCGAGCACCTGGCGACCGGGCTGCGGGAAGC
>NZ_JACBXB010000015.1 GCF_013870575.1 Pseudonocardia pini | reverse complement strand
CGCTGGGTCGCCCCGACGCGGCGCGAGTGGAGCCTCCTGCTGCTCTGCGGCCTCGCGTGGTTCGCGGTCTACAACGTGGCGCTGAACGCCGCCGAGCAGCGCGTCGACGCCGGCACCACGGCCATGCTCGTCAACATCGGGCCGATCCTCATCGCCCTGTTCGCCGGGGTACTCCTGCACGAGGGCTTCCCCCGGCCGCTGCTGATCGGGGCGGGCATCGCGTTCGCGGGTGCCGTCGTGATCGGCGCGTCGACCGCCGAGGGGGACACCACGGACCTGGTGGGCGTCGCGCTCTGCGTCGTCGCCGCGGTGACCTATGCGGTCGGCGTGCTGGCGCAGAAGCCGGTGCTGCGGAGGCTCCCCGCCCTCCAGGTCACGTTCCTGGCCTGCGCGATCGGCACCGTGGCGTGCCTGCCGTTCGCGGGTGACCTGGTACGCGACGTGGCGGCCGCGCCCGCCAGCGCCACGCTCTGGCTCGCGTACCTCGGCCTGGTCCCGACCGCACTCGCGTTCAGCACCTGGGCCTTCGCACTGTCCAGGATGGACGCCGGACGACTCGGGGTGACCACCTACCTCGTCCCGCCGATCACGGTCGGCATGGCCGCACTGCTGCTGAGCGAGGCCCCGCCGGCACTCGCACTCCTCGGCGGGGCCCTCTGCCTCGTGGGGGTGGCCCTGACGCGGATCAGGCCCCGCGACCGGAGCCGCGGGGCCTGATACCTTCCCGAACTGACGCGCCGCTCCCACCACGAAGCGACAAGACTTAAGTTAGCCTCGCCTCACCGAGGCGTCAACCCTCCGTTTGAGGACGATCGCGACGGCGAGCACGGACACCACCGTGACCACCCCGCCCACGATCAGCGGCGACCGCCCCCCGAAGTGCTCGGCGAGCACCCCCAGCACCGGCCCGCCCAGTGGCGTCCCGCCCAACAGCAGCAGCATGTACAGACCCATCACGCGGCCCCGCATGTGCGGGTCCACGGACAGCTGCACCGCCGAGTTCGCCGCGGTCGTGAAGGTCAGCGCCGCGAACCCGACGGGCACCAGCGCGATCCCCGCCGCCAGGTACGTCGGCATCGCCCCGGCCACCACGAGCAGCACGCCGAACACCAGCCCGGCGCCGGCGACCAGGCGCAGCCGCGGCTTCGTGGTGCGCCGGGCGGCGAGCGTGGCCCCGAGCACCGACCCGACGGCCAGCAGCGTGGTGAGCATGCCGTAGCCCTGCGCGTCCCGGCCGAAGACGTTGCGGGCCAGCAGCGCGATCGTCATGAAGAAGTTGATCCCGAAGGTCGAGACCAGGAAGACCAGCACCATGATCGCGACGAGGTCGGGTCGGGCCCGGACGTAGGCCAGCCCGTCCCGCAGCTGGTGGGGCGCCCGCGGCACCCGCTCGCTGCGGTACAGCCGCTCGGGCCGCATGAGCAGCAGCCCGGTGATCACCGCGACGAAGCTGACCGCGTTGACCAGGAAGACCCATCCGGTGCCGACCACGACGATCAGTGCGCCCGCCACCGCAGGCCCGATGATCCGGGCGAGGTTGAACACCAACGAGTTGAGCGCCACGGCGTTGACCACCTGCCCCGGCCCGACCATCTCGGACACGAAGGCCTGCCGGATCGGGGTGTCCAGCGCGGAGAAGCAGCCGAGCAGCAGGCACAGCAGGTAGACCTGCCCCAGCGCGACGACGCCGGTGAGCACGACCGTGCCCAGCACCACCGCGCAGAGCCCCATCGCCGCCTGGATCGCCACCAGCACGACCCGCTTGTCGACCCGGTCCGCCAGCACCCCGCCCCAGAGCGAGAGGAACAGCGTCGGCGCGAACTGCAGCGCGGCGGCGATCCCCAGCGCGGTGGCGCTGCCGTCCGTCAGGTCCAGGACCAGCCAGTCCTGCGCGATGCGCTGCATCCACGTGCCGACGTTGGACACGATCTGCCCGGACAGGAAGAGCCGGTAGTTGGGGACGCGGAGCGACGCGAACATCCCGCCACGGGATGCGCCGGGGCCCGCGGGGACGGGGGACTCGGCGATCGCACTCACAGTGTCCTTAGCTTACAACAACGACCGGATCGGCCCCACGGCGAAGTACCCCACGAAGGCGACCGCCACGACCCACATCAGCGGGTGCACGGTCCGGGCCCTGCCGGTGGCCGCGGCGAGCAGCACGTAGCTGACGAAGCCGGCGCCGATGCCGTTGGCGATCGAGTAGGTGAACGGCATGACGACGATCGTGAGGAACGCGGGCAACGCCGTGCGCAGGTCGGTCAGGTCGATGCCCGAGACCTGCCGGAACATCATCGCCCCGACGATCACCAGCGCGGGCGCCGCGGCCTCGACGGGCACGATCGCGTAGAGCGGGGTCAGGAACATCGCGGCGAGGAACAGCACCCCGGTGACGACGTTCGCGAGCCCCGTCCGGGCGCCCTCGGCGATCCCGGAGGCGGACTCCACGAACACCGTGTTCGACGACGACGAGCCCAGCCCGCCCGCCACCGCGCCCGCCCCCTCGACGACGAGGGCCTTGCCGATGTTCGGCAGCTGCCCCTTCTCGTCGGTCAGGCCCGCCTGCCCACCGAGGCCGGTCATCGTGCCCATCGCGTCGAAGAAGTTGGCCAGGACCAGCGTGAACACCAGCAAAACGACGGTCAGCACGTCCAGCCGCGAGAAGGCCCCGAACGAGACGTCCCCGACCAGCGAGAGATCCGGCAGCCCCACGACGCTGTCCGGCAGCCGCGGCACGGACAGCGACCAGCCCTTCGGGTTCGTCGCCGAGGAGCCGACCTGCGCGATCGCCTCCACCACGATGGCGATCACGGTCGTGACCGCGACGCCGATCAGCAGTCCCGCCCGCACCCCCCGCACCACCAGCACGCCGGTGACCAGCAGCCCGATCACGAACACGAACGTCGGCCAGGAGGCGATCGAGCCGTCGATGCCGAGCCCGACGGGGACCGTGGTGTTCGCCGCGTCGGGCAGCCTGCGGACGAAGCCGGCGTCGACCAGCCCGATCAGTGCGATGAACGCCCCGATCCCGACGGCGATCGCGGCCTTGAGCGCGGGCGGGACGGCGTTGAAGACCGCCGTGCGGAAGCCGGTGACGGCCAGCAGGACGATCACCACGCCGTCGAGCACGACCAGGCCCATGGCCTCGGGCCAGGTCATCATCGGCGCGATGGTCACGGCGAGCAGCGTGTTGATGCCCAGCCCGGTGGCGATCGCGAAGGGCAGGTTCGCCACGAGTCCGAACAGGATGGTCATGACGCCGGCGACCAGCGCCGTCACCGCCGCGACCTGGGAGATCGGCAGGATCCCGCCGAGCGAGTCCGTCTTGGCACCGGGGTCCGTGGCCGAGACGCTGCCGAGGATCAGCGGGTTGAGCACGATGATGTAGGACATCGTCACGAAGGTGACGAGGCCGCCGCGGAGCTCCCGTGGGACCGTGGACCCCCGCCCGACCACTGTGAACAGACGCTCGATCACGGACCACACCGTAGGGGCGATTCCCAGCGCGCGCTCAGCAGGCGGCGGGTACGGTTCGGCGCATGGTCGACCCGCCCGCGCTGCCGCGCAGCACCACCGACATCACGCTGGTGGTCGCGGTCGGCACGCTGGTGTGGCTCACCGGGGCGGCGGTGCTGTTCCTCGCCCACGTCCTCGGCGGCCGCCCGCTCGACATCTGGTTCACCACGTGCGCGGTCGGCGCGGGGCTCGGCGCGCTCGGCTTCGGGATCTTCTCCTGGCAGCGCTCCGCGGCCCGCCGCGGCTCCCGCCTGGCCCAGGGTGGCCTCGACGACTGACGGTCTTGCTCATAGTCGCTGAGCGAGGCCGTCGTCCGCACATAGGGTTGGGCCATGAGTGACCGTCCCACCGCCGTCGTGACCGGAGCCAGCTCCGGGATCGGCGCCGCCACCGCCCGCGCCCTGGCCGCCGCCGGGTTCCACGTCGTCCTCGGCGCCCGCCGGGTGGACCGGCTCGAGGCCATCGCGAAGGAGATCGACGGGACCGCGCTCCCGCTCGACGTCACCGACCGTTCGTCCGTGGCGGCCTTCGTCGCCGCGGTGCCGGAGTGCGCGCTGCTGGTGAACAACGCGGGCGGCGCGAAGGGCCTGGAGCCGGTCGAGCAGGCCGACGAGGCGGACTGGGTCTGGATGTACGAGGTCAACGTGCTGGGCACGTTGCGGCTGGTCCAGGGACTGCTGCCGAAGCTGCGGGCCTCCGGGGACGGGCACATCGTCACCGTGACCTCGATCGCCGCGCTCGAGCCCTACGACAAGGGTGCCGGGTACACCGGCGCCAAGCACGCGCAGGCGATGCTGCACCGCACCCTGCGCGGCGAGCTGCTGGGCGAGCCGATCCGGCTCACCGAGATCCTGCCGGGGATGGTCGAGACCGAGTTCTCCCTCGTCCGGCTGGGTGACCGGGAGAAGGCGGACAACGTCTACAAGGGCCTGACCCCGCTCACCGCCGAGGACGTGGCCGACGTGATCGCCTTCGCCGCCACCCGGCCCAGCCACGTGAACCTGGACCAGATCGTGCTCAAGCCCCGCGCCCAGGCCGACGCCATGCGGGCCTACCGGCAGAGCTGATCACCGCCCCTGACCCATCGGCGCCGGATACGGCCTCGATGGGTCGGGGACGGTGATCAGGACCCGCGCAGCGCGGCGACGGTCTCCTCGGCGAGCGCGAGGGCGAGGTCGCACAGCGGTGGGGCCGTGCTCGCGAGCATGCTTGCGCCTGCGCTGAAGGCTTGTGTGTCAGCGACGCCGACGACGACCCGACAGGTCGGGCTGTCGGCGGTGTCGATTCGCATCGCCGGGTAGCCGTCCACGCTGAGCGGCTCACGGGCGGTGAGCACTCCACCGAGTTGGTCGACGAGTTCGAGGCCGACACCGTGATTGGTCACCAGTGTCAAATCAAATGTCTCGTCCGTCGACTCCCATGTGCACGTCGTGGACGAGGCACCGGTGTCGTGGAAGAAAGGTGCGGGCTTCAGCCGTAGCCGGATGATGGCACTCGGCAAGAGGGTCGAGCAGGCATCTCTGGCATGAAGATCGAGCGGGGACGCGACGACGGACGTACTTGGGGCCTCTGTCGTGTGGACCGGAAACGGTGGAGGCTCGGAACATCCGCCCACAGCCACCAGCGCCGTGATCACAACCGCGATGCGTCGCGCAGTCACGCGCGCGCAGAGATGTCCGCGGCGCTGTACCCGCTCCGCTGCTGCTCAAGCGCCTCTGTCGTCAGAATGAGGTGGCGATGCCATTCCGCGAGGTAGCTTCGCGCTCGCTCCACCATGACGTTCGCCTGCACGGCACCGTTGACGCTCACCGCATCGGTACCGGGACTGGCGATGGCATACGGCTCCAGTGATCTCTCCAGCCGTCTGATCTCGTCCGCAACGGTGGTCAGGCGCGCCATGACCGCGTCGATCGCCTCCGGATCCACCCTCAGCACCCCGCCGGGGGCCGAAGGCGAGACGACAGGGGTGGGTCCGGCTTCGTCCCAGCGCGGCGCGGTCACGGCCTGATGATCTCAAGACCCCTGCGTCGAGGCGAGCGTCCCGGCCGAACCGTTCGCAGTCGTGAACTCCTCAGACGCCCTCGTCGGAGTGGCGGTGCTCGTCGGCGGCGTCGCCGGGCGCTCGACCGGAGGAGGCCTCGGCGACCCGCTCCTCGGACTCCCCCAGGATCTCCGCGGCCTCGGCGCGCCGGTCGGTGTCGCCCTCGACCGCGCGCTCCTCCGGCAACGGCTCGGCTCGGGTCTCGGCGCGCTCGGTGGCGGCGCTGTTCACGGACGGATCGGTCATGCCTCCGGCCTACCCGAAACCCCGCCCGGCTAAAGCGCCGACAGCTCCTGCCACTGCGCCCAGGACACCGTCCAGTCCCAGACGTCGCCGTCCTTCGCCGACAGCTCGACGGGCGCTCCCGTCACCTCGACGGGATCACCGAACAGCGCCGTGTCGTAGTAGGCCTTGGCGTTCTCGATCGACAGGTTCACGCAGCCGTGCGTGACGTTCGACGACCCCTGCGCCCCCGCCGAGGCCGGGTTGGCGTGGATGAACTCGCCGTTGTTGCTCATCCGCACGGCCCACTTCTCCATGACGTCGTAGCCGTACTGCGCGCTGGTCATCCGCTTGTCGGTGAACTTCTCGGTGACGACGTGGATGCCCGAGCGGGTGTTGCGGTTCGGGTCCGAGGCGAGCCCGTAGCTCGCCGGGTAGTCCGCGACCTGCTGACCGTCTCGCTCCACGACCATCCGGAAGGACTGCGCGTCCGCCTTCACGATCTGCGCCCGGCCGATCTCGAAGTCGCTGCTCACGTCCGCGGCGCCGAAGCGACCCTCGCCGTAGTCCACACCGTAGAGCTTCGCCGCGACCGAGACCTTCGTGTACGCGGGCCAGTACTCCTTGGGTCGCCAGTGCACCCGGGAGCCGCCGTTCTCGTCGGCGAGCCAGCCCCAGGCGCCCTCGACCGGCACCGACGTCTGCACCGACAGCGCCCGCTCGACGGCCGCCCGGTCCTCGACGTGGGCGTTGAACTGGATCTCGATGGGCGCGGCGATCCCGACGGTCCGCCCGTCGCCGATGTTGAGCACCCCGCGCACGACCTTCGACGGGGCCACGGTGTGGAAGCCGCCCTGCAGCGGCACCGCCACGCCGTCCGCGCCCGCGGCGGTGCCGCTCCACGTGTACCGCGTGTCGTACCCGAGGGGCTCGGTGGTGCTCCACGAGGTCCGCTCCGCGTTCAGCGCGCCCTCGACCTGCTCGCCCTCCGGGTTCGTCAACGCGACCTGCGTGAGCGTTCCGTCGCTCACAGTGACGGATGCAGGCGCGGTCGGGCCGATCCCGGTCGCCTCCGGACCCGGCGCGTAGGCCACCTGGACGGGCTTCGCCGCGAGTGCGGGCAGGCTCACGCCACCCCGCCCGGCCGCCGTCGCCGCCGTGACCACACCGAGGATCCCGACCACCAACACGGCCAGGACCAGCAGTAAGCGCCTCATCACCCTCCCCCGCACACAGAAGCTCCCCAGGTATACGGACGTGCGATCACGCGCCCGGGTTGCCTCGGCTCGCGAGGTTACGCGTCACCACCGACAGCGACGACCGCGCACCACGATCGAGTGACCGCTCGGGTGGCTACAGCGCGCACCCGACGAGGACGGGCTCGGGGTGCAGGTCGATGCCGAACCGCGCGCGCACCCCGGCCTGCACCTCTCGGGCCAGCTCGAGGAGGTCCTCGGTCCGGCCGCCGCCCCGGTTGGTCAGGGCCAGGACGTGCCGCGAGGACAGCGCCACCCGACCTCCGGGGCCCTGGTGCCCCGGCGCGAACCCGGCGTGCTGGATCAGCCACGCGGCGGGCAGCTTGACCCGCCCGCCCGCGGGCCAGCGCGGCATCTCCGGGTCCGGGGCGGCGTCGACGATCGGGTTGGTGAAGAAGGAGCCCGCGCTCCAGGTGTCGTGGTCCTCGGCCGCCAGCACCATGCCCTTGCCCCGGCGGAGCTCCAGGACGGCCTCCCGCGCGACGGCGGCGGGAACGGTCGAGCCCGGATCCACCCCCAGCACCCGCGCCAGCTCGGCATAGGCGATCGGCATGCTCGCTCCGCCGCCGGGCAGGACGAACCGCACCCGGAGGACGACGGCCGCCGCGGACCCCTTCAGGACGCTGGTCCGGTAGCCGAGGCCGAGGTCCGCGGCGGGCACCGTGGCCGTCGAGCCGGAGGCGCGGTCGTAGAGGTCGACCGACTCCAGGAGCGCGGCGACCTCCACGCCGTACGCGCCGACGTTCTGCACCGGGGTGGCGCCCGTGCGCCCCGGGATCCCGGAGAGGCACTCCAGCCCGCCGAGACCCTCGGCGACGGTCGCCGCCACGACCGTGTCCCAGTCCTCCCCCGCCTCGACCGTGAGCAGCACGGACCCGTCCGGTCGGCGTTCGGTGACGATCCCCGTGGACGCGACGCGGACGACCGTGCCGGGGAACCCGGCGTCGGCCACCACGAGGTTCGAGCCGCCGCCGAGCAGCAGGACGGGCTCGCCGACGGCGTCGGCCTTGCGGACCTCCTCGACGACCGACTCGGCGTCGGGCGCCTCGACCAGGCGGCCCGCCGGTCCGCCCAGGCGGAGCGTGGTGAGGTCGGAGAGCGTCTGCACGGGGCGCAACGGTAGCCGTCGAGGTAACCTCCGCCGGTGCCCCGGTCGACCGAGTTCCGCGCCACCAGCACCCATCCCGTCGACGCCGTGTTCGCGGCCATGATCGACCGGCAGATCCTGAGCGACCGCCTCGCCGTGATGGGTGGGCCCGGGGCGGGCATCCTCGAGTACGAGAAGGTCGGGGAGGGCGCGAAGTACCGGGTGAAGCACGGCATCGACGCACAGCACCTCCCCGGTGTGGTGAAGACCGTCGTCGGGAACGACGGCATCCAGATCGAGCGGGACGAGACCTGGACCCGCGCGGGCGACGGGTACGACGGCACGGTCGGCGTGGCGCTCCCGGGCCTGCCCGCCCGCGCGTCCGGCGTGATGCGGCTGTCCCCGGTCGGCACCGGGAGCGAGCTGGTCGTGCGGGTGGACGTGTCGGTCAACGTGCCGATCATCGGCGGCAAGATCGAGGAGACCGTCGGCAAGGAGATCGTGCGGTTGCTGGAGATGGAGACGGACTACACCCTGAGCCGACTCTGACGGCCTGACCTGGCACGATCGCACCGTGGACCCCGGAGCCGACCGCCGCTACGTCATCACCTTCAGCTGCCCCGACCGCACGGGCATCGTCGCGCGCATCGCCGGGTTCCTGGCCGAGACCGGGGCCTGGATCGTGGAGGCCGCCTACCACGCGGACGCCGACGAGAACTGGTTCTTCACCCGCCAGGCCGTGCGCGCGGACTCCGTGCCCTTCTCCGTCGACGAGCTCCGGACCCGGTTCGCGCAGGTGGCCGAGGAGTTCGGGCCGGAGGCGACCTGGCGCGTCACCGACACCGGGGTGCCGAAGCACGCGGTGCTGCTGGTCACCAAGGAGCCGCACTGCCTGCACGACCTCCTCGGGCGGATCGCCGCGGGCGAGCTGCCCGTCACGCTCGACGCGGTGATCGGCAACCACCCGGACCTCGCGAAGCTCGTCGAGGCCCACGGGGTGCCGTTCCACCACGTCCCGTTCCCCGGGCCGCGCGACCCGAAGCGCGAGCAGGGGAAGGTGGCCTCCTTCGAGAAGGTCCGGCAGATCGTGGACCCCTTCGAGCCCGACGCGATCGTCCTCGCCCGGTTCATGCAGATCCTGCCCGCGCACCTGTGCGAGGAGTGGGCGGGGCGGGCGATCAACATCCACCACAGCTTCCTGCCCTCGTTCATGGGCGCGCGGCCCTACCACCAGGCCCACCAGCGCGGGGTGAAGCTGATCGGCGCGACCTGCCACTACGCCACCGCGGACCTCGACGCGGGCCCGATCCTCGAGCAGGACGTCATCCGGGTGGACCACGGCGACACGGTGGCGAGCATGGTCCGGCGCGGCCGCGACATCGAGCGCCTGGTCCTCGCGCGGGGGTTGCGCTGGCACCTCGAGGACCGAGTACTCGTGCACGGGAACAAGACGGTCGTCTTCCGCTGACCGACCGACGAGGGGTGGTCCGATGAGCGACACGGGTCGGGAGGAGATCGCCCTCCACGCCTTCACCGCGGTCGACGGGGTCGAGGACCTGGGCCCCTACGTCCAGGGGCTGGAGGCCTTCGACCGGCTGCCGCTGCTGGGCGAGCTCAAGGCCCTCGCGATCGAGCGGACCCGCACCGGGCCCGGCAGCCGGGTGCTCGACGTCGGCTGCGGGTTCGGGTTGGAGACGCTGCGGCTGGCCGAGGTGGTCGGCCCGACCGGCGCGGTCACCGGCATCGACTCCAGTGCCCGTTTCGTGGCCGAGGCGCAGCGGCGGGCCGCCGGGCGCGGGAACGTCGGGTTCCGGCACGAGGACGCCCAGCGGCTCCCCTTCGCCGACGCCGCCTTCGACGTCGTCCGCGCCGAGCGGGTGCTCGTCTACGTGGACGACCCGGCCCGCGCCCTCGACGAGATGGTCCGGGTGACCCGGCCCGGCGGCGCCGTCGCGCTGATCATGCCGGACTTCGAGACCAACACCGTGAACGTCCCCGACCCTGCGCTCACCCGGGCCGTGCTCGCGCACGAGGCGGACACCTCGGTGCCGAACGCGCGGCTGTCCCACGACGTGCGCGCGCTGCTCGTCGAGCGCGGGCTGCGGAACGTGCAGGTCGGCAGCCGGATGGTCGTGTTCGACCCCGATCTCGCGGCCACGTACTTCGCCGGGGTGGGCGAGTCGGCGGGCGCCTCGGGGGTGGTCGCCCCCGACCGGGCCCGCTGGTGGGTGGCACAGGTGGCGGAGCTGCACGCCGCGGGCAGGCTCTGGGCGGCGATCGGCTACTACCTCTTCACCGCCGACGTCCCCTGAGCCGGGCCGACCCGGTACACCCGCGTCTCGAGCTCCGGCACCCCGCTCACCCCCTCCGATCGGCGACCGTGGTCAGGCCGGCGCGATGTTCGCGTTGACCCGGAAGACGTTCTCCGGGTCGTACTGCGCCTTGACCTGGGCGAGCCGGGCGGTCTTCGGACCGTAGGTCGCGCCGACGACCGTGTCGTCGACCTCCGACATCAGGTTCACGTAGCCACCGGCTCCGCGGGCATGGGGGCGCAGAGCGGTCCAGGTGTCGCGCACCCAGTCCCGCTCGGCGTCGTCGAGGGAGGGGTCGTGGCCGGTCCCCTCGATGGCGAGCGCGATGCCGGAGCGGTCGCCGCCGAAGGCCGTGGCGTCGTCGGGTACCGCGGCGAGCGCACCGCCCAGGGGGAAGGCCAGGACCTGCGACATCGGCGAGCGCAGCGCCGTCCGGTCGGCCAGGATGCCGGCGATCTCGGGAGTCATCCCGGGGAGGTACAGGCCCTTCGTGTACGCGCGGGTCCCGGGGACTGAGGCCTCGTCGAGCATCTGCTGCAGGGCGAGGTACGGGATCGGCATGGCGACGTGGAAGAGCGGATCGAGGGCCGTGACCGTCGCCCGTACGACGTCCGCGTGCTCGCCCGGATCGGCGAAGCCCCCGATCATCACGGCCATGCCCGGGGCGAAGTGGTGCTCCACGGGGACGAAGGGCGCGGGCGGCGCCGCGTTGAACCCCAGCCCACCCGTCACGCCCCGCGGCCAGGAGGCCATCAGGTCGAGGGCGACGACGGCCGCCTCCGCGACCCGCGCCTGCTCCACGAACACCAGGCCGAGCTGGATGATCGGGCCGACCGGGTGCAGCCGGAACTCGAACTCGGTGACCACGCCGAAGTTGCCGCCGCCCCCGCGCAGGCCCCAGAACAGCTCCGGGTGCGCGGTCTCGCTCGCCCGCACGACTCGACCGTCGGCGAGCACGACCTCGGCGGACAGCAGGTTGTCGATCGTGAGGCCGTGCAGCGCGCTCAGCCATCCCCAGCCGCCGCCGAGGGTCAGACCGCCGATGCCGGTGTGGCTGACCGTGCCTGCCGGGACGGCGAGCCCGTGCTGCTGGGTCGCCCCGTCGAGCTCGGCCAACAGGACTCCGCCCCCGCAGCGGGCCGTCCGGGCGACGGGATCGACGTCCACGTGCCGGATCGGGGAGAGATCGACCAGGAGGAACCCGTCGGCGAGGGCGGCCGTCCACGACCCGTGGCCGCCACCACGCACGGCGACGGGCAGGCCTGCGGACCGCGCGAAGCCGACCGCCGCCGCGACGTCCGCGGGGCCGGTGCAGCGGGCGACCAGGCCGGGGCGGTGGTCGATGCGCCCGTTCCACATCACGCGGGCCTCGTCGTACCCGGGATCGGTGGGCAGGACGACGGCCCCGGCCATCCGGGACCGAAGGTCGTCGACGTCCAGCGGTGCGGTGCTCGTCATCGGGTCCTCCCGGGTCGTCCGGACGACGAGGGTGCACCCGAGCAGGGCCGAATGGCTGTA
Organism: Pseudonocardia pini; assembly: GCF_013870575.1. Taxonomy (GTDB): domain Bacteria; phylum Actinomycetota; class Actinomycetes; order Mycobacteriales; family Pseudonocardiaceae; genus Pseudonocardia; species Pseudonocardia pini. The sequence continues at coordinate 9,923 of NZ_JACBXB010000015.1, read as the reverse complement.
CGCAGTTCCCGACCCCCGCGCCGGTCAGGACCTCTTGCCGGCGCGGCTCTCCTTGCTGCCCTGGTAGCCCGCCTTCACCGACACGACGACGACCAGCGCGATCGTGATCCACAGCGCGTACCTGTCGATGGTCAGGACGACGTCGACGGCGTGCTGGCCCAGGCCGTAGCCGAGACCCGCGACCAGGCCCGCGATCAGGGCGGCGCCGATCGCGTCGGCGATCATGAAGGCGGCGAGGCGCATGCGGCCCATGCCCGCCACCGCGAAGACCGCCGGGGCCGGGACGCCCGGCAGCGCCGCCAGCACGACGACGAGCGGCATCGCCCAGGCCGGCCACGACTGGACGCGCGCGACGAACCGCTTGCCGAAGTCCCCCGGCGCCCACAGCTCGATGATCTTGGCGCCCCACCGGCGTCCGGCCAGCCAGAACAGCCAGTTGAACTTGACCATGCCGAAGACACCGGCGGCGATCACGAGCCACAGGTCGCCGTCGCCGACCCGCGCGAAGGCCGCGCCCGCGCCGACGGCGGAGAGGCTGCCGGTGACGGCGCTCAGCGCGATCGGGTGCGAGGCCAGCAGGAACGGCCGGAACGGCATCGAGGCGATCGTGAGCAGCAGGACCCCGAGCGTCGCGAAGACCAGGAACTTGTCGCCGCGCGACATCGGGTGGTCCCACGGCATGGCCTTGCGCCAGGCCTGCTTGGCCTCCTCGAGCTCCTCGGGGCTGTAGTCCTTGGACCGCCAACGGAACCGCTTCGGCTTCTCGTCGGGCCGGGTCTTCTCGTCGGGCCGGGTCGGCGTGCCGTCCGTCTCGGTCATCTCTGTTCCCCGCTCCATGACAGCCAGTCGACACCATGCCGCTGCGGCACGGTCAAGCGCAGACGCGAAAGGCGCCCCCACCGCGCGAGGTGGGGGCGCCCCTCATGATCTCTCAGACGCGCTCGGACGTCTTCTCGAGAGCGATCTCCAGCACCTCGGCGACGTCCGCGACGGGGTGCACCCGCAGCTCACCGCGCACCGACTCCGGCAGGTCGTCGAGGTCGGGCTCGTTGCGCTTCGGGATGATCACGTCGGTCAGGCCCGCCCGGTGCGCGGCAAGCAGCTTCTGCTTGACCCCGCCGATCGGGAGCACCTTGCCCTGCAGCGTGACCTCACCGGTCATGCCGACCGAGGACTTGACCGGGCGTCCGCTGGCGAGCGACGCGAGCGCCGTCGTCATCGTGACGCCCGCCGACGGGCCGTCCTTCGGGACCGCGCCCGCGGGGACGTGCACGTGCAGCTTCTTCGACGCCAGGTCCCCGGCCAGGCCCTTCGACCGCAGGTAGGACAGCGCGATCGAGACGGACTCGGTCATCACCTCGCCGAGCTGGCCGGTGATCATCAGGCCGGGGTCGCCGTCCATCGAGGTGGCCTCGATGAACAGGACGTCCCCGCCCGCGCCGGTCACGGCCAGGCCGGTCGCCACGCCCGGGACGGAGGTCCGCTCCGCCGACTCCGGGGTGAACCGCGGCCTGCCCAGGTACTTGACCAGGGTGTCGGCGTCGACGTGGATCGGCGAGGCCTCCCCCGAGTCCAGACCCACGGCCACCTTGCGCAGGACCTTCGCCAGGCCCCGCTCCAGCTGCCGCACGCCCGCCTCGCGGGTGTACTCGGCGGCGATCATGCCGAGCGCGACCTCGGAGAACTCGACGTCCGCAGGAGCCAGTCCCGCGCGGTCGATCTGCCGCGGGAGCAGGTGGTCGCGGGCGATCGCGATCTTCTCGGCCTCGGTGTAGCCGTCGAGCGTCACGACCTCCATGCGGTCCAGCAGCGGGCCGGGGATGGTGTCGTAGGCGTTCGCGGTGGCGAGGAACAGCACGTTGGACAGGTCCAGGTCCACCTCGAGGTAGTGGTCGCGGAACGTGTGGTTCTGCGCCGGGTCGAGCACCTCGAGCAGGGCCGCGGACGGGTCGCCGCGATAGTCGCTGCCGACCTTGTCGATCTCGTCCAGCAGCACGACCGGGTTCATCGAGCCCGCCTCGCGGATGGCCCGGACGATCCGGCCGGGCAGCGCGCCGACGTAGGTGCGCCGGTGCCCCCGGATCTCCGCCTCGTCGCGGACGCCACCGAGGGCGACGCGGACGAACTTGCGGCCGAGCGCGTGCGCCACGGACTCACCCAGCGACGTCTTGCCGACGCCGGGCGGGCCGACGAGCGCGAGCACCGCACCGGAGCCGCGGCCACCGATGGTGTCCAGGCCCTTCCGGTTCCGCCGGGACCGGACCGCCAAGAACTCGATCAGCCGCTCCTTGACGTCGTCGAGTCCGGCGTGGTCGGCGTCCAGGATCCGCCGGGCCTCGACGAGGTCGTCGGTGTCCACGGTGGTCTCGGACCAGGGGATGTCCAGGACCGTGTCGAGCCAGGTCCGGATCCAACCGGACTCGGGGCTCTGGTCGGACGCCCGCTCCAGCTTGCCGACCTCGGTCAGCGCGGCCTTGCGGACGTCCTCGGGCAGGTCCGCCGACTCGACGCGCTGCCGGTAGTCCGCCTCGCCCTCGGTGTCGTCGTCGCCCAGCTCCTTGCGGATCGCGGCGAGCTGCTGGCGGAGCAGGAACTCGCGCTGCTGCTTCTCCATGCCCTCGCGGACGTCACCGGCGATCTTCTCGGAGACCTCCTGCTCGGCGACGTGCTCCTTCGTCCACTCCAGCAGCAGCTCGAGCCGACGGGTCACGTCGGTCTCGGCGAGCAGCTGGGACTTGTGCTCGAGGTCGAGCCACTGGTTCCAGCCGGCCGTGTCGGCCAGCTCGGACGGGTCCGTGATCTGCTGGACGCCGTCGATGATCTGCCAGGCGCCGCGCTGCTGGAGGATCGAGACGACGAGCGCCTTGTACTCCTTGGCGAGCTCCTGGGTCCGACCCGTCACGGGGGAGTCCTCGACGAGCGAGGCCTCGACCCACAGGGCCGATCCGGGGCCGGTCACGCCGGACCCGATGCGCGCCCGCGTCTCACCGCGGACGACGGCGGCACGCTCGCCACTCGGGAGCCTGCCGATCTGTTCGAGGACCGCGACCACACCGATCGCGGCGTACTTGCCGTCGAGGCGGGGCACGACGAGGACCTTCTTGTCTGTGCCGCCGTCGGACGCCGCGCCTGCGACGTCCACGGCCGCCTGAACCTCCGGAGCGTCGAGACGGACCGGAACCACCATGCCGGGCAGCACCACCGAGTCGGTCAGCGGAAGCACCGGCAGCTTCAGCGTCTGTGTCATGCCCGGTCCAACGCTTAACCTGCAAGTCACATTCCAGCGCTCAAGTAATTCTTCCCGGAGCGAACACAGGAACCTTGAGTCACCTCGACTCTACTCGGCCGCCATCCGCAGGATCGCCTCCAGATCGCGGCGCAGGTCCTTCACCCGCTCCGGGCCGAGCAGCCCGGCGATCCGGCCCTCCACCTCCGGGACCAGCTCCTGCGCCACCGCCACCACCTCACGGCCCCTCGCGGTGGGCAACACGAGCTTCGCCCGCCCGTCGGACGGGTCCGGGACCCGCTCGACGTACCCGCGGACCTCCAGGTAGGCGACGAGCTCGGCCATGGCCTGCTTGGTCACCTGCGCCCGCTCGGCCAGCGCGCTCACCGTGGTCCCGGTCTCGTCGAGGTACTGGAAGACGGCGCCGTGGGCCGTGCGCACCTCACCGAACCCGCGCTCGGCGAGCCGGGCCAGGGCGAGGTCGTTGAGTGCCGTGAAGGTGTCCCGCATGAGGACGGCGAGGTTCTCCGGTCGCGGACGACCGGCCGTGACGGGCCGAGGCCTTGACATTCGACAGGGTTCCTGTCTAACTAGGGATATGGACAAGTTACCTGTCGAGTATGCCCGATGCGAGTGCCTCCGCACGGGGACGGACGAGATCGTGATCCTCGCGGACTGCGCGAGCACCGGCGGCGCGCTCTTCGCCGTGGAGATCCGGATGCAGCCGGGCGGCGGCCCGCCGGTGATGCACCGCCACGATCCCGGCGAGATCTACTTCGTGCGGCGCGGGGAGTTCACCTTCTACCTGGACGACGGGGAGGACGGCGTCCGCCGGGTCACCGCCGGACCCGGCGACGTCGTCCCGATGGCGGGCCGCACGCCGCACACGGTCCGCAACGAGTCCGCGGCCGAGGCGGTGGCGTTCGTCGTGCACGCGCCCGGCGCACCGATGGAGAACTTCTCCCGGGGCGTGGCCGCGCTGGAGGACCCGACGATGGAGAAGGCGCTGGCCGTGGCCGCGGAGAACGGGATCGAGCTGCTCGGCCCGGTACCGGCCTGAGCGCCCGGTCAGCGCCCGAGGTCCTCGACGATCTCGGCGTTCGGCAGGGCCGCCAGCACGGCCCCCGGGACGGCGAGCTTCGAGCCGCGGATCCCGCTCCCGACCACGACAGCCTCGGCGGCCGCGACCTCGGGGGCGACCAGCAGGGGCCAGTCGGCGGGCAGGCCCAGCGGGGTGATGCCGCCGTACTCCATGCCGGTGAGCTCCACGGCCTCCGCCATGGGCGCGAACGAGGCCTTCCGGACGTCGAGCCGCCGCTTGACCACGCCGTTCACGTCGGCCCGCGTGGTCGCGAGGACCAGGCAGGCGGCGAACCGGACCTCACCGGAACGCTTGCCGGAGACCACCACGCAGTTCGCCGAGAACTCGAGCGGGGAGGAGTAGGCCTCGCAGAAGGCGGCGGTGTCCGCCAGCTCGGGATCGATCTCGGCGACCAGGATCCCGGACAGGCCCGCCGCCGCCTTCGCGACGGGCTCGGCCAGCAGGTCGGGACGCTCCGACGCCGGGACGGCGGCGAGGGTGCCGAGCACACTCACCAGCTGTTGCCACCCCGGGAGGCGGCGACGACGGCGGGTTTGACGTCCACCAGGTACACGAGCATGGCCACGGTGCCCGCCAGCCAGAAGAGCGTGAGCTCGCTGCGCAGACCCTGGAACGACATGATCACGCCGTAGACACTCGGCGTGGAGATGACCCCGAACAGGGGGATGACCAGCAGGAACAGCGCCGACGCACCGGTGATGCCCAACCAGGCGTTCTTGGTGAGCTTGCTGGCGGCCTGGAACGCGTCGGCACGCTGACGGATGGCGTGCACGAAGGCGTACCCCGAGCACACCGCGACCACGATGCCGATGACGAACAGCACCAGACGGTCGAGCATGGTGAACACGTTCACCGGGCCAGACTACGTGGGTCGCTGCGATCAGGACATACCCGCGCCCCGTGAGCGGCGTCCCCCGAGAGACCGACGGCCCCGGAGCCGTGGCTCCGGGGCCGTCTGCGGCCGAAGGTCAGGAGGACTTCGGCGGGGTGGTCGTGCGGCGGGCCGCCGGCTTGCGGGTGGCGGCCTTCGGCGTGGTCTTCGCCGGCGTGGTCGTCTTCGGCGTGGTGCGGTTCGCCGCGCGGCGGGTGGTGCTGCGCGTGGTGGCGGCGGCCTCGTCACCGGCCTCGTCGACGGCCTTCGCGGCGTCCTTGCCCGCCTCGGAGACGAACGCCGACGCGTCCGCGGTGACCTCGGTGATGGTCTCCGCCGCCTCGTCGGCCGCCTTCTGCGTGCGGACGGCGACCTTCTCGCCGACCGAGCGGGTCTCGCGGGTCAGGGTGGAGAGGGCCTTCTCGGCGGCGTCGTGCGCGTCGTCGACGAAGGAGTCGACGGTGGCGTCGAGCTTGCCGGTGAACTCCTCGACCGAGCTGAAGGCCTGCTTGACCTGCGGCTGCTTGCGGATGGTCGTCCAGGTCGACTCGCCGTGCTTGGCGAGGTCGCCGTAGTACTTCTCGGCCTGGGTCCGCAGCGACTCGACGAGCTTGCGCAGCTCCTCGGTGGTCAGCTTCGAGCGCAGCCCGTCGATCTCGTTCGGGATGTCGGCGGCGAACTTCTGCGCGGCCTCGGCACGCGCGGCGGCGCGCTCCTTGGCGGTGGCGTACGCACCGAGGATGCTGGAGTACGCGTACTCCCCGGCACCCAGCGCGGCCAGCACCGGCGTCTTGACGACCTCCGCCTGCTCGGCGGCGGACTTGGCAGCCTGCTCACGGACCTTGCGGACGTCCGCGGCGGTCGGCAGCGACACGGCCATGATGATCACTCTCCCTGTTCTGTCGATTCGCCCGGCTCGTTCTCCCGCCGGAAGGACTGGTAGATGTCGAGCAGGACCTGCTTCTGCCGCTCGGTGAGGTGGGGATCGGTCAGCACGGCGTCGGTGACGACGCCCGCGGGCCGTTCCTCGAGGATCCCCGCCTTGACGTAGAGCGCCTCCGCGGAGATCCGCAACCCCTTCGCGATCTGCTGCAGGATCTCGGCCGACGGCGTACGCAGCCCGCGCTCGATCTGACTGAGGTACGGATTGCTCACGCCTGCCGTCCGGGCGAGCTGTCGCAGGGAGACCTGCGCCGACTCACGTTGCGCGCGGATGTAGGAGCCGATGTCGTCGACGGTCTTCTCGACCACGTGACCCACCTGGCCGACGGCCTGGTTGATCCTCTCGGCCGGACCCTCGCCCTGCTCGGTCATCCCGCACCTCCCGGACGCCTTCGACGGTACGCACCAGTGCTAGCTCCTGCAAGCAGGGTGCTTGCGCAGGTGGAGTGGCCTTGGCCACGATTCAGCTACGCTGCGCCGATGATCTCGGGGGTGCTGCGGGGGCAGGGCCGCCCCGTCGCCGCGGCGGCGGCGGGTGGCGCCGTGGGGGCGCTCGCCCGCTGGACGGTGGGCCTCGGGCTCCCGGCCGCACCGGGGACGTTCCCGCTGGGCACGTTCCTCATCAACGTGGTCGGGTGCCTCGCGATCGGCGCGCTGGTCGAGGTCCTGACCACGCGACCGTCCAACCCCCTGCTGCGTCCCTTCCTCGCCACCGGTGTGCTCGGCGGGTTCACCACGTTCTCGACCTACGCCGTCGACGTCGCGCACCTGCTGCTCGCGGGGCACCCGGGCACCGGCCTGCTCTACCTGGCGGGGACCCTGCTCGCCGCGCTCGCCGCGACCTGGGCGGGGAGGGGAGCGGTGCGATGGTTCCGCTGATGGTGGTGCTCGGTGCCGCGGTCGGGGCGCCTGCGCGCTATCTGACGGACCGGCTGGTCCAGTCCCGGCACACCACGGGCTTCCCGTGGGGGACGTTCACCGTGAACGTCGTGGGTTCGTTCGTCCTCGGCGTGGTGACCGGCGCGGCGGCGAGCCCCTGGGTCACGGCGCTGGTGGGCACCGGCTTCTGCGGCGCCCTGACCACCTACTCGACCTTCGGCTGGGAGACGATCCACCTGTCCCGCCCGCAGGCGGCACTCAACGCGGTCGGCTCGGTGGCGGCAGGCCTGGGCGCAGCCGCCCTGGGCCTGGCGGTAGGCGCCCACCCGTGACCGCATTATGGAGCCACAACTGTCGTTTCGAGGCCCTGGAACGACAGTTGTGGCTCCATAATGCGGTCAGAAGATCAGCTGGGAGACCGTGTAGATCACCAGGCCTGCGAGGGCGCCGACGACCGTGCCGTTGATCCGGATGAACTGCAGGTCGCGGCCGACCTGGAGCTCGATCTTGCGGCTGGTCTCCTCGGCGTCCCACTTCGCGACGGTGTCCGTGATCAGGGTGGTGATCTCGCCGCGGTAGTGGCGCACGACATAGCCCGCGGCGTCGGCCAGCCAACCGTCGAGCCGGGCCCGCAGCTCGGGATCGCCCGCCAGCCGGGCGCCGAGCGCCATCAGCCCGTCCCGCACCCGCGCGCGCAGCTCGCTCGACGGGTCCGCGGCGGCGTCGAGGATCATCCCCTTGGCCACGCCCCAGGCCTGCCCGATGAACTTCTGCACGTCCGGGTGGTCGACGACCTGCTGCTTGACCTGCTCGGCCCGCTCGATGGTCTTCGGGTCGCTCTGCAGGTCCTGCGCGAACTCGGTGAGGAAGCGGTCGACGGCGTGCCGCAGCGGGTGCTCGGGATCGGTCTTCACCGCCCAGGCGTAGCCCTGGATCTCGGTGAACAGCTTGTCGGCCATCATGTCGTCGAGGAACCGGGGCGTCCACATGGGCGCCCGGTCGTGCACGACCCGCATCACCATCTCCTGGTTCGCGGTGACCCAGTCGTAGGCGCGGTCGCACACCAGGTCGACGAGATGGCGGTGGGCCCCGTCGGCCAGGACGCCCTCGAGGAGCTTGCCGAGCGGCGGCCCGACCTCCTTCTCCAGGATCTTCCGGACCAGGACCTGCTCGATCAGGTCCTGCACGACGTCGTCCTTCAGGACGGTGACGATCCCGCGGGCCGCGGTGGCGAGCTCGGCCGTGATGCGCTCGGCGTTCTCCCGCTGCGCGATCCAGGAGCCGACCCGGTTCGAGACCTCGACCCGGCCCAGCTTGTCCCGCACGACGTCCTCGGACAGGAAGTTCTCGCCGACGAAGTCGCCCAGCGAGTCGCCGATGGTGTCCTTCTTGCGCGGGATGATCGCGGTGTGCGGGATCGGGATCCCGAGCGGGTGCCGGAACAGCGCGGTCACGGCGAACCAGTCCGCCAGCGCGCCGACCATCCCCGCCTCGGCGGCGGCGCGGACGTAGCCCGCCCACGCCTGCCCCTGGATCTCCTCCAGGTAGCGCATCACGAAGAAGACCACGGTGGCGCCGAGCAGGAAGCCCGTCGCGACCATCTTCATCTTCCGGAGGTCGCGGCGCTTCTGCTCCTCGGCCTCGGGGCCGAGACCCAGCCCCGCGGGGATGCTGCCGCCGGACGGCCGCGACGGCGCGGCGGCAAGGGCACGGTCGGAACTCACCTCCCCATAGTGCCTGCCCCGGCGAGGGAGCCGGTGAGCCGACCTGAGAAGTGACGGACCCGAGACATGACTACGGCCGGGTCCGGCGAGTCGTCCGCCGGACCCGGCCGGGGTCCGAGGTGCGGCCGCGGGCGCCCGTGGAGTGCACGGGCCCGCGCCGCACCTGGTGCGTCCCGTCGTCCGGGTGCGCGGGCGATGCCGCGCGGGACCCTCCGGACCGGGGACGCCGGGGCTCCGCTAGGAGACCCCTCTGGTGACCGCCGCTGCGGACCGCTGGGTGTCCGGCCGCTGGTCACGCCTGCCGACGGGCTCGTCGGCAGGCTCCTGCTCCGCCCGACGCCGCACGGCGACCTGGACGGCTTCGATGATCACGTCGGCATCGGGGACGACGTACCCGGTGAAGGCCGGGCGGACCCGCCACTGCACCCATCCGTCGGGCCGCTCGGTCGGCGGGGCGAGCACCCCGATGCCGTCGGTGTGCAGCACGACGTCCGTGTGCAGCGAGAGCTCCGCGGGCAGCTCGTGGTTCGGGGTCATCGGGAACCACCACGTGTCCTGCGGCGTCGCGGCCACGGGAACGACCATCCCGCGGTCACGCAGCGTGGCGCAGACCCGACGACCGACCTCGGCAGGCACCTCGATGACGTCCAGCACCGTGCCGGTGTCGAGGAGGATGTCGGCGCCCGGTCCCGGCACCAGCGGCCAGCCGTGCTCGCTGTACTCCAGCGCGGCCGCCCGCAGCTCCGCGCCGTAGACGGCTCGGTAGCTGTCCCACCACGACATCCGACCCACTCCTCTTCCGTACCGGTCCCGCCTCGCCTGGGGAGTGCCTGAGCACGTCGCCCACATCACATGCAACACCATCGGCGGGCGCCCGGGTGCGCGTGACCGGGGGGACCGCGGTGACCGCGCGTGACGTAGAGCCGAGTGGCGTCGATCACCGATCATCGGTCGTTCACTCACCGGTGGCCGGTGGGCCGACCGGTCGTCGGGCCGAGACCGGTGGTCGCGGGGTCCTTCTCGTACATGATCATGCGGTTGAGGGCGCCCCGCGGGACGGGGTGGTACGTCCGTTCGCCGACCGCCCGGCGAGGATGGCGGGATGCTGCTGGTGACCGGCGGGACCGGGTTCCTGGGAAGCGTGCTCGTGGACCTCGCGGCGCGGGAGGGCCGGGACCT
>NZ_JACBXB010000159.1 GCF_013870575.1 Pseudonocardia pini | reverse complement strand
GGCGAGCAGGCCCGCGTAGAGCGTGTAGCAGAGCGCCGCCAGCCCGCCGGCCAGCCCGAGCGACAGGATCGTGGGCCACGCCCGTCGGGTGGCGCCGAAGGCCCGCACCGCGACCACCGCGAGGGGCGGGACGAGCGCCGCGACGATCCAGCCGTAGGGCTCCCCGGAGCCGAGCTGGACACCCACGAGGACCGTCACGACCGCGGCGGCCGTGGCCTCCCGCCGGGACCGGACGGCGCTCCACACGGTGAAGGCGAGCGCACCCGCGACGGCGAGCGTGCCGATGGCGTAGGGCTTGTAGAACTCCCAGGCGGGGATCCCGGTGAGCGCGGCCAGCCTGCCACCGAGCCAGAACCACCCGGCGGGGTAGTACGGCGGCAGGTCCGCGTAGGTCATGTCGGTGAGGGCGGGGGAGTCCGCGAGGCGGGTGAGGAACTCGGTCCGGAAGGCCTGGTCCGACTCGATCCCGCCCAGGTAGAACCGGGTGCCCTGGAGCACGAGTGCCAGCGCCGCGGTGCTCAGGGCCGACAACGCGGCCCACACGCCGATCCTGGCGGGCCAGCGCTGCGGCCCACGGATCACGAGGACCGCCAGCAGCCCGGCCAGCACGACGACCGCAGCCATGGTCACCGCGCGCGGCACGGCCGTCCCCGGCGCGAGCGTGATCCGGGAGACCAGCCACTGGACCCCGGCGCTCACCGCCACCGCGACGACGACCGCCGCGGCCACCTCGAGGAGGAAGGGAGCGAACCGCGTGGACACAGGGCTCCCGTGCGGCTCATGTGGACCGTGGCGCCCCATGCGCACACGGTGCCAGGTCGCCCGCTGCGGTCCCCGTGCAGGTGGCACCCATCACCGCCGCTACCCTCGGTGCCCGTGACTGACTCTCAGCCCCTGGTCGGCTCCGCGAGCTCCGCCTCCGCGTTCGACCTGGTCGTGGTCGGCTCCGGCTTCTTCGGGCTGACGATCGCCGAGCGCGCCGCCGCCGAGCTGGGCAAACGCGTGCTCGTGCTCGACCGTCGCTCACACATCGGCGGCAACGCGTACTCCGAGGCCGAGCCCGAGACCGGCATCGAGATCCACCGCTACGGGGCGCACCTGTTCCACACGTCCAACAAGCGGGTGTGGGAGTACTGCAACCGGTTCACCGAGTTCACCGGCTACCAGCACCGCGTCTTCGCGCGGGTCGGCGAGCAGGTCTACGCGTTCCCGATGAACCTGGCGCTGATCAACAGCTTCTTCGGGAGGTCGCACACGCCGGACGAGGCGCGGGCGCTGATCGCCGAGCAGTCGAGCGAGTTCGACACCGCGAAGGCGGAGAACCTCGAGGAGAAGGCGATCTCGTTGATCGGGCGCCCGCTCTACGAGGCCTTCGTGAAGGGCTACACCGCCAAGCAGTGGCAGACGGACCCCACCCAGCTCGGCGCCGCGATCATCTCCCGGCTGCCCGTCCGGTACACGTTCGACAACCGCTACTTCAACGACACCTACGAGGGGCTGCCCGTCGAGGGGTACACCGCGTGGCTGGAGAAGATGGCGGACCACCCGAACATCACCGTGCGGCTGGACGCCGACTACTTCGACGTCCGGGACTCCCTGGCCGACCTCCCGACGGTCTACACCGGCCCGCTCGACCGGTACTTCGACTACAGCGAGGGCGAGCTCTCCTGGCGCACGCTGGACTTCGAGACCGAGGTCCGCCGCGACACCGGGGACTTCCAGGGCACGGCGGTCATGAACTACAACGACGAAGAGGTCCCGTACACGCGGATCCACGAGTTCCGGCACTTCCACCCGGAGCGGGACTACCCGAAGGACAAGACGGTCATCGTGCGCGAGTACTCGCGCTTCGCCGAGTCGGGCGACGAGCCGTACTACCCCGTCGGCACCCCGGAGGACCGGGCGAAGCTGGAGCGCTACCGCGAGCTGGCGCGCAAGGAGACCGCGAACCGGAACGTGCTGTTCGGCGGCCGCCTGGGCACCTACAAGTACCTGGACATGCACATGGCGATCGGGTCGGCGCTGACCATGTTCGACAACCGGATCACGCCGCACTTCACCGAGGGCAAGGCCCTGTCGGGCACCGAGAGCGCTGAGGACTGAGTGACTGTCACCGCCGAGCAGGCCATCGCCGTCGACACCCTTCTCCAGCGGATCATCCTGCCCCGCCAGGCCGATCCGCTGTCCGTCCGGGCCCTGTACGTCGACGAGCGCACCGGCACCACGCTCACCCCCACGACCCCGACGCCGGGGACGCCCGAGAAGCCGATGACCCTCACGGTCTCGGCCACCACCGGCCGGGCCCTGCGCGTCACGTCGCGGACGAGCGCGGTGCTGCCCGCGCAGAGCGAGGTCTCCTTCGGCGCCTACTTCAACGGGTTCGCCGCGGGGTACTGGCGGCACTGGTCGATCCTCACCGACATCTCGCTGAAGCTCTCGCTCTCGGGTGAGGGCCGGGTCGACGTCTACCGCTCCAAGGCGGACGGCTCGCACATCTACGTCACCGGCGAGGTCGTCTCCGGCGAACGGGACCTCGACCTCGCGCTGGACCTGCGCCCGTTCGAGGACGGCGGCTGGTACTGGTTCGACCTCACCAGCGCCGACGCGGAGCTCGTGCTGCACGGCGGGGGCTGGCACGCGCCCGTGAACGCCCCCGGGCGGGCCGCGGTCACCATCGGGATGCCGACCTTCAACCGCCCCGCGGACTGCGTCGCCACCCTCACGGCGATCGGCGAGGACCCCGAGGTGCTCGCCGCCGTCACCGCGGTGGTGCTGCCGGACCAGGGCACGAAGAAGGTCCGGGACCAGGCCGGGTACGCGCAGGCGGCCGCGGTGCTGGGCGACCGGCTCCGGATCATCGACCAGCCCAACCTCGGCGGCTCCGGCGGGTACGCGCGGGTGATGTACGAGGCGCTCGGCAGCACCGACTGCGAGCAGATCCTCTACATGGACGACGACATCCTGCTCGAGCCGGACTCGATCCTGCGGGCCGTCGCGTTCTCCCGGTTCTCCCGCGAGCCGATGCTGGTCGGCGGGCAGATGCTGTCGCTGCAGGCGCGCTCGCAGCTGTCGACCATGGGCGAGGTCGTCGACCGCAACCAGTTCATGTGGCGGGTCGCGCCGGAGACCCACCCGCACCACGACCTGGCCGAGCAGACCCTGCGCCAGACGCCGTGGCTGCACCGCCGCGTGGACGTCGACTACAACGCCTGGTGGATGTGCCTGATCCCGCGCGTCGTCGCCGAGGAGCTGGGCCTGCCGCTCCCGTTGTTCATCAAGTGGGACGACGCCGAGTACGGCCTGCGTGCCCGCGGCCGCGGCTACCGCACGGCGACCGTCCCCGGGATCGCGATCTGGCACATGTCGTTCATCGAGAAGGACGACAGCTCGGACTGGCAGGCGTACTTCCACTACCGCAACCGGTTCGTCGCGGCGGCGCTGCACGGCCCGGACTCGCCGAAGGCGATGCTGCAGGAGTCCTTCAAGCGCACGCTGCGGCACCTGATGCTGATGGAGTACTCGGCCGTCGCGCTGCAGATCAAGGGGCTCACGGACTTCCTGGCGGGCCCCGAGGCGCTGTTCGCGAAGCTCCCCGTGGTCCTCGGTGAGATCCGCGCCGAGCGCGCCGAGTACGACGACGGCAGGCCCCTGCAGTCCGCCACCGAGGTCCCGCTGTCGACACTCGACGCGCTGGGTGCGCAGCTCTTCCCGGAGCCGCCCGTGGGCAAGGTCAAGGTCGCGACCGGGCTGGCCCGCGGGGTCCTCCGGAACCTGAAGACCCCGGACCCGGCGAACGCGGTCGTCCCGCAGCGGAACGTGCCCTGGAAGAAGGCCCAGTGGTTCGTGCTGGCCGGGCTGGACTCCGCCACGGTCTCCACGCCGGACGGCCGCGGCGTCACCTTCCGCCGCCGCGACCCCGAGCTGTTCAAGCAGATGGTGAAGCAGTCCCTGGAGCTGCACCGCCGCGTCGCGAAGCAGTGGCCGGACCTGCGGTCCCGCTACCGCGAGGCCCAGTCCTGGCTCACCAGCCGCGAGGCCTGGCGGGACGAGATCTTCGAGAAGTGACGCGAGTCCCGAACACCGCCTTCCGAGGTCACGCAAGCCACCCCGAGGGCGCACGAGTCGCCCGCTTCTGACGCCGTGGTTCTCACCGCCGACGACGTCGGTCCCTCACCGAGGCGACGCCGACGGCGCTGCTGCCCCCAAGGGTCGTCCGTGCCGGTCCGAATGTCCGACTCGCGCGTCGGAGACGAGGGACTCGCGCGTCGGAGACGAGGGACTCGCGCGTCGGAGACGAGGGACTCGCGCGTCGGAGACGAGGGACTCGCGGTCGTGGTCAGGACTCCACGTTGTAGAGGCGGGCCCAGTTCTCCCGGCTCGTGAGCTCGGGGACGGCGGCGCGGTAGCGCTCCACCACCGCGGGGCCCTCCGCGCGCAGGCGGCGGATCGCCTCGAAGCCCCGCTTGGCGAGGGCCACCGCGCGGTCCTTGTCCCGGGTGCGGATGCGGACACCGGTCTCGCCCATGTCCGTGACCACCGCGCGCTCGAACAGTGCGACGTGCCACCAGTGCGCGTCCCCGGCCGGGATGAAGCCCGTGCGGTGCACCGCCTTGCCCGCGGCCTGGTACACGGCCCGCTTGACCCAGGTGAGGCGGTCGCTGCTGGGCTCGCCCCCGGACCGCACGACGGTGAGGTCGCGGAAGTCGTCCGGCAGGTCGGCCATCTTGTGGACCTTGGTCTCCGGGTAGTCCGCGCGGACCCGGCGGATCATCGCGGCGGCGTCCGCGGACCCGTCGCGCAGGATCTCCGGCCCCTGCAGGAAGTCCTCGACCGCCTGCAACAGGGTCGCCGAGAGCCCGTAGTGCATGCCGATCAGGTAGACCGACAACAGGTGCCGGATCCGTGCGGTGATCTTCTTGGTGGAGAACCCGGTGTGCAGCGCCGCCATGATCAACCCGTTGCGCAGGTTGAAGTAGCGGTGCCACTCGTCCCAGTCCTTCCACCCGAAGTCCCCGTGCCACACGCCGGCACCGGGCAGCGAGACCGTGGGGAAGCCCTCGCGGCGCGCGCGGTAGCCGAACTCGATGTCGTCCCACTGGAAGAACAGCGGCAGCGGGTAGCCGATGGCCCGCACGATCGAGGCGGGGATCAGGCAGGACCACCAGCCGTTGTACTCGGTGTCCGCCCGGCGCTCCTGGTTGATCGGGAGCAGCCGCTCGTCGAGGCCGAGCAGGTAGGCCTCCTGCAGCGCCCCCGGCGTCGGCAGGCCGACCAGCAGGTTCTCCGGATCCGCGTACTCGGCGGAGATGTGCAGGTGACCGGGGTGGAGCAGGTTGAGCATCTGCCCGCCGACGATCGTGGGCACCTGCGTGCAGGCCCCGAACGAGGTGAGGCGGAAGAGGATCTCGGGCTCGAGCATCACGTCGTCGTCCATGAACAGGACGTCCCGGTGCTCCTCCGGCGCGCCCGCGGTGGCCTCGAAGAGCCCCCGGGTGAACCCGCCCGCGCCGCCGAGGTTCGGCTGGCGCAGGTAGACGAGCTTGTCCCCGAGCGCCGCGGACACGGCGGAGAACCGCTCGCGGGACTCCAGCGGGTCGCTGCCCTGGTCCACCACCCGCACCAGCCCGACGACGGCGAGCGCCTCCGGGTCGTCCACCAGCGCCTGCAGGGTGTCCAGACACTCCTCGACGCGGTTGTACGTGCAGATCACCACGTCCGTGACCGGGACCGACCGCGGCGCGCGCACCTTCCAGTGCACCTCGGAGACGGTCATCGTGCCCAGCTCGGTGGTGAGCTCGAGCCACATCCCACCGCCGTCGAGGAACCGGTCGACCGGCCCCGTCAGCCGGATCTCGCGCGTCTCGGCCCCGGCGGCGGTGCCGACCTCCACCGAGTCGACGATCCGGGCGACCTTGTTCGTGTCCGACGCGAGCAGCCGCACCCGGCCCTCGCCCGCGGCGACCGCGGTGACCTCCACGCGGTCGACGGCGGTCCAGCGCTGCCAGTAGGTGGCGGAGAACCGGCCGAAGTAGGTGTTGGTCCCGACCTTGGAGCCGGGGGTCAGCGTGACGCGTCCGCGTTCGCGGCGTGCGGCGCCCCGCTCCACCACGGAGTACAGGTCCTCGGGCGCCAGCGCGGTGGGGCCGAAGAAGAGCCCCCGCTGTGCGGTGAGCAGGACCGGCCCTCCCGTGGGCTCCGGCAGGCGGTCCGGGGCGACCAGGGGCGAGTCCGGCGTCTCGGCGGTGCGCAGCATGACGGTGGATCGTCCTCCGGGTGGGGGCGTACGGGTCGGACCGGGTCCCATTGTGGGGTATGACGGACGTCGCACCCGACCAGCCCACGCCGCGGCGCGCGTCATCCGACGGGGTCGAGGCCGGGCACGCGGGTACGTCCCGTCGCCGCCGAGCCACTCTCGGTGGTCTCGGTGACCTGCGGCTGCGCCGTGGCGAACGGCTCGATCGGGACCCAGCGGTACAGCTGAGCCGGGTCGCGCAGCGGGTCGCCGTCCAGGTATCCCGCCATCCGCTGCTCGGTCACCAGCAACCGGGCTGCGGCGAACGGTCCGCCGAAGCCGGGCGCGTAGGTGATCCCGGCGGCGTCGTCCGTCTGCGGCGGCGCGACCCGCCACTCCGGCAGGACCGTGGTGCCCAACGGCAGCGGCGCCGGCTGCAGGCACGGGAAGACGAACGCGACCGGCCAGTCGAGGATGGCCTCGGTCCCCGCGGGCAGCAGCTGCTCCATCGGCGTCAGCCGGGGCACCCGGGGCAGCGTGACGGCGGCGGGGTTGTCCGGCAGGTCCGGCGCGTCGACCGCCAGCCGGACGCGCGTCGCGCCTTCAGGGGCGAGGAACCGCTGGTCACGGGGGGTGTCGCCGGCCGGTGAGAGGCCCGTGCGGGCGAGCACCTCGTCGGACGGACCCGCGAACTCCGCCGCCACCGCGTCCCCGGGCCGCAGGGCCCCGCTCACGGTGACGACCACCGGCAGCTCGCGCGAGCGTTGGGCGGCATCGAGGGCGAACCATCCCGTGTCGCCGACCCCCGCGACGCGGATCCCGGGCAACGCGGTGCCACCGGCGTCCGTGGGGAGGACCGGCAGCCGCGGGTCGCCGGGCAGCAGCCCGGCCGCCGGATCGGTCTCGACGGACAGCCGTTCCTGCAGGCCGCAGGGCTCGCCGCGCAGGGTGGCGACGGCGTCGGACGCGAGGGTGTAGTTCCCCCGCTGCTCCCAGCTCGTGCGCGCGAACGTGAGCACCTGCAGCGCGACGACCGCCGCGACCAGCACCGTCGCGACGAGCGCCGGGCTCGGCCACCACCGGCCCGGCGCGGCGGGCCGATTCCCGGAGCGCCGCCAGGCGACGACCACGAGCGCCACCCCGACCACGAGCAGGCCCACACCCAGCCACAGCGTGGCGACGGCCGTGCCCGCGACCTGCGGGGTGACCGTGCTCCAGGTCAGCCCCCACCAGTTCGACACGAAGGGCCACACGTTCGGCCCGGCCCAGATCAGCGCCCCCGCCACGGTGAGCGCGCCCAGCCCGGCCAGCCAGGGGGCCGCCCGGCCTGCGAGCGCCCGTCGTCCCACGACCACGACGCCGACCAGCAGCACCGCCGCCCCGACGCCCGCGAGGTCGCCGAAGTGCTGGGTCCACTTGGTGGGGTTGGTGGTCATCGAGGCGAGCCCGACCAGGAACGTCACGGCCAGCCGGACCGCGGGCCGGTTCCGCCGCGACCACAGCACCGCGACGGCGGCGAGCACCGTGAGCAGCACGGGCGCACGTTTGGCGAGCGAGCCCTGCAGGTCGTTCGAGAGCAGCAGCGCGTAGCGGTCGTACTCGTCGTACCAGGGCTGTCCGCCGCCGATCACCGTGCGGACCCGGGTGGCCTCCAGCATCGCGGCCAGGCTCTGATCGGAGACCATCAGAAACACCGCGGCGACGGGCGCGGCGAGCAGGACCGGCACGATCCGAACCCCGCTGCGGCGCAGGATCCGCAGCAGCGGGACGGCGGCGGCCACGAGCGGGGCGAAGGCCATCAGCCCGCCGGGGGTCACCGCCGTCGTGGCGCCCGCGACGACCAGCGCCAGGACCAGCGGGGTCACCCGGCGCAGCGCGACCGCCCGCTCCACGAACAGGAAGGCGAGCAGCATGCCGACCGCCACCCACGGCTCGGGCCGCAGCCCCAGGGTCAGCGGCAGCCACCACAGCAGGAAGCAGGGGGCGGCGAGCCAGGGCACCCACCCGGGGGCGCGGGGGAGCAGCCGGGGCACCACGAGCCGGGTCAGCAGACCCCAGGTGAGCAGCCCGAACAGGATCGACGGCAGCCGCATCCAGGCCGTCGAGGGGGAGATCTGCGCCCACACCCAGTAGAGGTCGTAGAACCAGCTGAACGGGGCCTCGGGGGCGTTGAGCCAGCGGTACACGTTGCCGACGAACCCGCTGCTTGCGCGGTCCCGCACGATGCCGGCGATGTAGCCGTCGTCCACCGTGACCGGGCCGACCACCCACCAGACGGCGAGTACGGCGGTCACCCCGAGGTCGGACAGCCGGGGCTTCCACCAGCCGCGCGGCAGCAGCCGCACCCGGGGGGTCCGCTCGGTGCGGGCCAGCGCGACCAGCATCCCGATCAACGCCAGCACCCCGACGAGGGCGATCGCGGCCTTCAGCGGCGTGATCGTGGTCTGGTAGCGGGTGTCCGCGGTGAGCGCGACCCGCACCCCGTCCGGGCGGTCGGAGAGCAGCGCGGCGACCGCGGGCCTCAGGTCGCCCGTGCGCGTGACGACCGGGGGCTCGGCGGAGGGAACGACGTGCATCCTGACGATCCCGGGATCATGGGGTTGACGCTGGAGATCGGCCGCACGGCCGTCGCCGCCGCGGACCTCGGTCCCCTCCTGCAGCGGATCTGCGCCACGCTGCCCGGCACCCTCGGGGTCCCCGCCGCCGCG
>NZ_JACBXB010000158.1 GCF_013870575.1 Pseudonocardia pini | reverse complement strand
ACGGTACCTGTATAAGAAGCACCGGCCACAGCTGCTCGACGGCGGCGTGGAAGCGGAGGTCGCCGCGGACGTCGTCGCGCAGCTCGGCCCGCATCTCCGCCGAGACCTGGTCCGCCCCCGCGGGCTCGATCTCGGGGAGGTGGAGCCCCTGGAGCAGCTCGGCGAGCTCCGGCGGGTCCTCCAGGCTTCGGCCGAGCTTCTCGAGGCCCTGGTCGACGAGCAGCCTGCCGAGCGTGTCCCGGAAGCTCGTCCGGGCGGCGTTGTGGGCCAGGCCGGTGGCCCGGGCCCGACTCCGGGCCTCCGCCGCCATGGTCCGGTCGATCTCCACGGTGACGTCCTCGAGCTCGATCGTGATCGGCGCCGCGGGCAGCTCCTGCCGGTCGGCGACGGCGCGGCGCAGCACGTCCAGCATCGCCAGGTCGCCCTTGGTGCGGGCGACGTCGTCCGGGTCGAGGGCGGTCGCGACCACGCCCTGCGCCAGCCTGCCGGGGGTCGTGAACACCACCGCGGACTCGCCCAGCGCGGGGAGCACGCCGCCGACGTAGGAGATGAACCCGGCGCTCGGGCCCACGACGAGCACGCCGCTGCGGGCGAGCCGCTCGCGGTGGGTGTAGAGCAGGTAGGCCACGCGGTGCAGCGCCACCGCGGTCTTGCCGGTCCCCGGGCCGCCCTCGATCACCGCGGTGCCCTGGAGCGGGAGCCGGATGATCGCGTCCTGCTCGGCCTGGATGGTCGTGACGATGTCTCGCATCGCCGACCCGCGGGGCGCCTTGAGCGCCGCGAGCAGGGCCGGGTCGGAGGCCGACTCCGAATCGGTCTCCCGGTCCAGCACCTCGTCGTGGAACGTGGCGACCCGCTCCTCCGGCGCCGTTCCGGCGAGCTGGAAATGGCGCCGCCGGGTGACCCCGAGCGGGGTGGCCAGCGTCGCGCAGTAGAAAGGCTGGGCGGCGGGTGCCCGCCAGTCCGTGAGCGCGCTCTCCGAGTCCGCGGGATCGGTGAGCCCGATGCGGCCGATGTAGCTGCGCGATCCGTCGGTGTGGTCCAGCCTGCCGAAGCACAGCCCCGAGCGGGCGGCACTCAGCGCGTTCACCCGCTCCGACCAGCGGTACACCGACACGTCCCGCTCCCAGCGGGCGCTGAGCTCCCCGCCGGTCGGCGCGGCCAGCATGCCCCGCGCCTGTGCCGCGGCGCTCGCCAGCTCGGTGGCCAGCAGGCCGTGGAGCCGGCGGACGAGCATGGTCTCGGCCGCCAGCTCCTGCTCGAAAGAAGGGCTGGCGACGGATTCGGGGGCCGTGTTATGATGAACCTGCGAAGCTACTTTTTTCTGTTCAGATCGCACTCTGCAGAATAGCTTTCTCCCCATTCCCCGCACAACCGTCCGTGGTCACGGAACGGTGTCCTCCTTTGTCGCGCGGGTGCGATGGAGGCCTCAGTGGAGCCGAGCGGGCACCGGCCCGGAGCTGCTCCGCACCATCAGGCGGGGCGCGGTCACGAACTCGCCCGCCTCCTCCACGCCGCCCTCGGCGCGGGCGACGGCCCGGCGCACGGCGGTCCGGGCGAGCACCGCGGGATCCTGGCTGACCGAGGTCAGCTCCACGGTCCGCAGGGCGGCCAGCCGTGTGTCGTCGTAGCCCACCACGGACATCTCGCCCGGGACGGCCACGCCGCGCACGCGCAGGGCGAGGAGTAGGCCGAAGGCCGTCATGTCGTTGTGCGCCACGACCGCGGTGGGCGGGGTCGGCTCGGCGAGGATCCGCTGGGCCGCCGCGATCCCGGACTCCTCGTCCGCGTTCCCGCCGAGCACGCGGACGTGTGCGCCCAGCCCCCGCGCCCGCATGGCGGCGAGATAGCCCTCCCGGCGCGTCCGGCTCAGTACGGCGCTCCCGCCGTCGACGTAGTGGATCTCCCGGTGGCCCGCCTCGGCGAGGTGGTCCACGGCCAGCGCGATGCCGCGTCGGTCGTCCGCCCGCACGGAGTCCACGGACTCGGCACGCAGCTCGGAGCCCAGGACGACCGTGGGGGTCCGGCGGCTCAGGGCTGCGAGGTCGATCTCGCTGATCGCGGGGCTGACCAGCAGCAACGCGGCACAGCGGTCGTGGGTGAGGCTCTCCGCCGCCGCCAGCTCGGAGCGCGCCCGGGTGGCCGCGCTCAGCACGAGATCGTGCTCGGTGGTCGCGACGGCCTGGTAGAGGTGCTCGACGATCTCGGCGTGGAAGGCTTGGGACACGGCGTAGGACACGCCGAGCACCCGCGGCTGCTGTTCGCGGAGCAGCCGGGCCCGCGCGTCCGGCCGGTAGCCGAGCCGGTCCGCGGTGGCGAGCACCCGTCGCCGGGTCTCCTCGGACACCCCCGGCTCGCCGCGCAGCGCCACCGACACCGACGACACCGACGTCCCCGCTGCGCGCGCGACGTCCACGATCGTCACGCGTCCGGGTCGTGCCCCCATGCGTCCCTCTCTCCTCGGTTTGTCTTGACATCCTAACCCTGCCCGCTCTAGCGTCCGAGTCTACCGGAACGTTCCGGCTTGTTCGGTGCGAACAGCAGCCATGGTTACCGGAACGTTCTGGCTCATTCGTACCCACGCGACGCGTGCGGGGCCACCGCCCCGCGCCGGAGAAAGGCGCCATCGATGTCGACCCAGCCCCTGTCCGTGGCCGTGATCGGAGCCGGCATGGCCGGCCGCAGCCACGCCGCGGCGTACCGCAACGCCACCACCGTCTTCGGTCTCGGCCTGCCGCCCGTGCGGCTCGCCGCAGTCGCGGACGCGAACCTCGCGCTCGCCGAGGACGCCGCCCGCCGCTACGGCTTCGAGCATGCCCTGCCGAGCTGGGAGGCCGTCGCCGCGGACCCGACGATCGACGCGGTCAGCATCGTCGTGGGCAACGCGCTGCACCGGCCGATCGCCGAGGCGCTGGTCGCCGCGGGCAAGCACGTCCTGTGCGAGAAGCCGCTCGCGGGCTCCCTCGCCGACGCCCGGGCGATGGTCGAGCTCGAGCGCTCGGCCGAGACCGTCACCGCCGTCGGCTACACCTACCGCCGCAACCCGGCCGTCGCGGCGATCCGCCAGGACGCGCAGGCAGGCGAGATCGGCGACCTCACCCTGTTCTCCGGGCGCTACTGGTGCGACTACGCCTGCGACCCGCGCGGCCCGCTGAGCTGGCGTTTCAAGGGCCCCAAGGGGTCGGGCGCGCTCGGCGACATCGGCTCCCACGTGATCGACACGGCCGAGTTCGTGGCGGGCGGGCCGATCGTCGCGGTGTCCGGCGCGGCGCTGTCCACGCAGATCGACAAGCGCCCGCTGCCGCTCGGCGCGGTGGTCGGGCACGGTGCCGCGCCGGTGTCCGACGAGGTCGGCGAGGTCGAGAACGAGGACACCGCCACCTTCACCGCCCGGTTCGCCTCCGGGCTGGTCGGCACGTTCTCGGTGTCCCGCACCGCCTTCGGGCTGCCGAACGGGCTCGCGTTCGACCTCGTCGGCGTCGGCGGCCGGGCGGGCTTCGACCAGCACCGGCCCGCCGAGTACCTGTTCGACGACGCCCAGCCCGGCTCCCGCAGCCGCGGCGCGCGCCAGGTGATCGTCGGCTCGGAGCACCCGTACTTCCACGGCGGCTACCCGATGGAGGCCGCGGGCAACGGGCTCGGGAACACCGAGCACTTCACCTACCAGGCCCGGGCGTTCCTCGACCAGGTCGCGGGTACCCCGGAGCCGCTGCCCGCCTGCGCGAGCTTCGCCGACGCCCTGCGGACGATGGAGGTCATCGCCGCCGTCGTCCGGTCCGCGGAGTCCGCGGGCGCCGCCGTCACCGTCCCGTCCGTCTGACCACCCTCTCGAGACCCCGGAGAACCCCGATGGCCCTCAAGCTCGGCGCCTACACCGCCTGTCTGCACGACCTCACCCTCACCGAGGCCCTCGACGTCGTGAAGGGCAACGGGCTCACCTCGGTCGAGGTGAACACCGGCGGTTTCATCCCCGCCCCGCACTGCCACGTCGACCTGCTGCTCGGCTCCGCGAAGGCCCGCGAGGAGTACCTGGCGGCCTTCGCCGAGCGGGGCCTGGAGCTGACCGGGCTCAACTGCAACGGCAACCCGCTCAACCCGCTGCCCGGCGTCGGGCCGAAGCACGCGGACGACCTGCGCGGCACGATCCGCCTCGCCGGGCTGCTCGGCGTGCGGCACGTCGTCACCATGTCCGGCACCCCCGGCTCCGACCCCGACGCCAGGTACCCGTCCTGGGTGGTCAACCCGTGGGACGGCGTGTACATGGACGTCCTGGACTACCAGTGGGCCGTCGCTCGGGAGTTCTGGACCGAGATCGACGCGCTGGCCCGGGAGAACGACGTCCGGGTCGCCATCGAGATGCACCCGCACAACCTCGTCTTCTCGCCGGTCACGCTGAAGAAGCTGGTCGACGACATCGGCGCCACGAACGTCGGGGCCGAGATGGACCCTTCGCACCTGATGTGGCAGGGCATGGACATCGTGAGGTGCATCGAGTGGTTGGGCCCCTTGGTGTTCCACGCCGCGGCCAAGGACGCGGCGATCCAGCCGGGCGTCGACGTCCGCGGGGTGCT
The DNA here is from genome assembly GCF_013870575.1 of Pseudonocardia pini. Classification (GTDB taxonomy): domain Bacteria; phylum Actinomycetota; class Actinomycetes; order Mycobacteriales; family Pseudonocardiaceae; genus Pseudonocardia; species Pseudonocardia pini. Next base: position 4,369 of record NZ_JACBXB010000158.1, on the reverse strand, counting down.
GGACACGAGCTTCACCCGCGTCCCGGCCGATGCCCCCGGCAAGGTCCCCACCGGCTACGGCTCCTGGTGCAACGCCTGGCCCGAGAACCCCGCCTGGAAGTTCGTGGCCGTCGGCCTCGGGCACGACGTCGCGTACTGGACCGAGTTCCTGCGCGCGCTCGCCGAGGTCGACCCGGACATGGCCGTGAACATCGAGCACGAGGACGCGGCCTACTCCCAGACCGAAGGCCTCGCCCTCGCCGCGAAGAACCTGGTCGAGGCGGCCGGCGGGCTCTGACCGCCCGCCGGCGCCGACGCTCTGGCCTCGTGCTGCCCGCCGAGCGGGTCGAGGCGTCGGCGGCCGGCGTGGAGCACCGGGACGGCGCCCGGCGCCTCCGAGGTGGAGGTAGTGATCAACGGTCGGGCACGCTCCGCCGCGGCGGAGCGTGCCGACCGGCGATCATGGTTGCGGTGGCCGTGAGCCCGACCGTGCGTGCGGTTCGCGGTGATCGTCGGATGGGTACACGGAGCCGTGGTGTGCGCGGTGGGCCGTGCCGAAACGGTGATCATGGGTGTGCTGGCTGTCGGCGATACGGACCCTGCTCGAGCGTCGCGGTGATCGCCGGTTGGGTACGCAGAGCCGTGGTGTGCGCGGTGGGTCGTGCCGCAGCGGTGATCGTGGGTGTGTTGGGCTGTCGGCGATCGGGACCCTGCGCGAGCGTCGCGGTGATCGCCGGTTGGGTACACGGAGCCGTGGTGTGCGCGGTGGGTCGTGCCGAAACGGTGATCATGGGTGTGCTGGCTGCTGGCGATACGGACCCTGCTCGAGCGTCGCGGTGATCGCCGCTTGGGTACGCAGAGCCGTGGTGAGCGCGGCGGAGCGTGCCGAGACGGTGATCATGGATGTGTTGGCTGCCAGCCCGACCCGGGTCCGGCGGGAGAGCCGTGGTGATCGCTGGTTGGGAACGCGGAGCTGCGATGAGCGCGGTGGGTCGTGCCGAAACGCTGATCATGGAGATCGCGGAGGCGAGCCCGACGGATGGCGGTCCCGGTTGGGTGCGCGGAGCCGCGGTGTGCGCGGTGGGGTGCCGATACGGTGATCATGGAGGTCGCGGCGCGAACCGGACCGGCGCGCGGTCGCGGTGATTGCCGTTTGGGTGCGCGGAGCCGCGGTGTGCGCGGTCGGGCGTGCCGACACGATGATCAAGGGTCGGTTGGCTGACGGCGCGAGCCGGACCCTGCGCGAGCGTCGCGGTGATCGCCGCTTGGGTACACAGGGCCGTGGTGAGCGCGGCGGAGCGTGTTGAGACGGTGATCATGGATGTGTTGGCTGCCAGCCCGACCCGGGCCCTCCGCGAGAGTCACGGTGATCGCTGGTCGGGAACGCGGAGCGGCGGTGAGCGCGGTTCGGGGTGCCGAGACGGTGATCAAGGATCTGCCAGCTGCGGGCGCGACTCGGACCTGGCGCGAGAGCCGCGGTGATCGCCGTTTGGGTACCTGAAGCCGCGATGGGCGCGGCGGCTCGTGCCGAGACGATGATCATGGAGTTCGCGGACGCTAACCCGACCGGATGTCACGGTGATCGGTGGTGCAGCGGACGCGGGCGCGAACCACCCCGCGCGTGGGAGTCATCGTCGTCACCGGTTGGGTACGCGGAGTCGCGGTGCACGCCTTCGGCCGTGCCGACACGATGATCATGAGTGGGCTGCCTGCCACCGCGACCCGGGCCCGGCGCGAGAGTCGTGGTGATCGCTGGTGGGGATCGCGGAGCCGCGGTCAGCGCGGTGGGGCGTGCCGGGACGGTGATCATGGAGATCCCGAGCATCAACCGGGCGTGCGGTCGCGGTGACCGCCGTTCGGTGCGCGGTCCGCGGTAAGCGCGGTGGGCAGGCCGAGGGCGGCGATCATGGGGATTGTGTGCTGAATCCGGCCGCGGGTGGGCCGCGGTGATCGTTGGTTGGGTGCGCTCTGCCGCGGTGAGCGCGGTGCGGGGTGCCGAGACGGTGATCAAGGGTCTGTCGGCTGCCGGCGCGAGCCGGACCCGGCGCGAGAGCCGCGGTGATCGCCGTTCGGGTACGCGGAGCCGCGGTGGGCGCGGTGAGGTGTGCCGAGATGGTGATCATGGGGTGTCGGGCGCGAACTCGACCGGGTGTCACGGTGATCACGGTGTACCGCCCGCAGGCGCGAATGAGGCCTGGCGCGAGAGTTGCGGTGATCGTCGGTTGGGTGCGCGGAGCCGCGGTGTGCGCGGTGTGGGGTGCCGAGACGGTGATCATGCTGGCTGTGGGCGCGACCCGGGCCCGGCGCGAGAGTCGTGGTGATCGCTGGTTGGGTGCGCGGAGCCGCGGTGAGCGCGGTGAGGTGTGCCGAGATGGTGATCATGGGGTGGCGGGCGCGAACTCGACCGGGTGTCACGGTGATCACGGTGTACCGCCCGCGGGCGCGAGCCAGGCCCGGCGCGAGAGTCGTGGTGATCGCTGGTTGGGTGCGCGGAGCCGCGGTGAGCGCGGTGGGTCGTTCCGAGACGGTGATCATGGAGGTCGCGGGCGCGAACCCGACGGATGGCGGTCGTGGTGATCACCGGTTGGGTACGCGGAGCCGCGGTGAGCGCGGTCGGGCGTGCCGAGACGACGATCACCGGCCCCCACCGGCCCACCGGCCTCCACCGGCCTCCACCGGCCCACAGGCCCACCGGTCCCCACCGGCCCACCGGCCCACCGGCCCCACCGGCCTTCACCGCCCCTCACCGGCGGCCCGGCCCGGCGCCCGGAGCGGCGATCGGCATCGGTCGGGTACGCAGAAGCGCGGCGGAGATCGTCGAGTCGACGGTCATGTGGAAGGCGCAGCGGTCTGCTCCTGGTGAGCGAGCCGGAGGCACGGAGCCGGACCCGGACCGCGCCCGCCTGCGCCACCCCGATCATGGACGAGACCCGTCGTGAGTGGGGATAGTCGCTGGAGCGACTATCGCCACTCACAGTCACAGGAGCGTGGCGGCGTGGTCGGGGGCCCAGCGCTCGAGCTCGCGGGGCGGGCGGACGTAGCCGCCTGCGGGCGGGCGTTCCGGGATGGTCAGGGCCGGGGGCTGCAGCGGCTGCCACGGGATGCTGCCCAGCAGGTGGGCGATCATGTTCAGCCTGGCGCGGCGCTTGTCCTCGGACTCCACGACCGTCCACGGGGCCACCTCGGTGTCCGTGTGGACGAGCATGTCGTCCTTGGCCCGTGAGTAGTCGTCCCAGCGCGTGATCGACTCGAGGTCCATCGGCGAGAGCTTCCACTGCTTGAGCGGGTTCTCCATGCGCTCGCGGAAGCGCCGCTCCTGCTCCTTGTCGCTCACCGAGAACCAGTACTTGCGCAGCAGGATGCCGTCGTCGATCAACAGCTCCTCGAAGATCGGGCACTGGCGCAGGAACCGCTTGTACTCGGCCGACGTGCAAAACCCCATCACCCGCTCGACGCCGGCGCGGTTGTACCAGCTGCGGTCCAGCAGCACGATCTCCCCGGCCGCGGGCAGGTGCTCCACGTAGCGCTGGAAGTACCACTGGGTGCGTTCGCGGTCGTCCGGCGCGGGCAGCGCGACGATGCGGCAGACCCGGGGGTTGAGGTTCTCGGTGATCCGCTTGATCGCCCCGCCCTTGCCCGCGGCGTCCCGGCCCTCGAACACGACGACGACCCGCGCCCCGGTGGCCTTCACCCACTCCTGCAGGCGCACCAGGTCGCCCTGCAGCCGCAGCAGCTCGCGCTCGTACACCTTGCGGGGGAAGCGTTCGGGCTTCGCGCTCATCGGACCTCCTGGGGCACCGCACGGAGATGATCAGCGTAGGAGTCGGCCCGCCACCGGTCCTCGCCCGTTCGGGTTCACTTCACCGGCCGTTCAGGACCCGTCCCACGCCGACCACAGGCGCGCGTAGTGCCCGCCCGCGGCAAGGAGCTCATCGTGGGTGCCGGACTCCACGACCCGCCCCGCGTCCATCACCAGGATCCGGTCGGCGAGAGCGGCCTGACGGAGCCGGTGGGCCACGACGAGGCCGGTGCGACCGGCGAGGACCGCGGTGGCGGCGTCCTCCAGGCGGGTGGCGTCGCGGCTTCCGGACTCGGCGGTGGCCTCGTCGAGCAGCAGGACGGTCGTATCGGCCAGCTGCGCCCGGGCCAACGCCACCTGCGCGGCCTGCTCGGGGGACAGGCCGTGCCCGAGCTCGCCGACGACCGTGTGGATGCCCGCGGGCAGCCCGCCGACCCAGTCCGCCCCGACCGTCGCGAGCGCCTTCTCCAGCTCCGCGTCGGTGGCGTCGGCGCGCGCGAGGCGCAGGTCGTCCGCCAGCGGTCCGGCGAACACGTGGGTCTCCTGCGAGACCAGCACGACGGGCCGCGGTCCGGCGACGCCGAGGTCGTC
>NZ_JACBXB010000157.1 GCF_013870575.1 Pseudonocardia pini | reverse complement strand
GGCCGCGCGCAGCGGCATGTCCTCCGGCAGCGCCTTCTGCTGCGGGATGTACCCGATCCCGCCGCCACCGCGCCGCACGGGCTCGCCGCCGACGAGCACCTCGCCCGCCGTGAGCGGCTGCAGGCCGAGCAGCACGCGCAGCAGGGTGGTCTTGCCGGATCCGTTGGGGCCCAGGACCGCGAGGAACTCACCGGGTCGGACGTCGAGGTCCAGCCCCTCCCACAGCACCCGGGGGCCGAACTCCACCCGCGCGCCGCGCAGCGAGGCGGCGGGGGTCGCTGCGGTCATGACTGCATTGTTCACGCCGCCCGGTTCAGAGCTCCGGCCAGGGCATCGAGCTGCGCGGACTGCCACGCGACGTAGGAGTCCACGCCGTCCGGGAGGGTCTCGGTGAAGGCCACCACGGGGACGTTCGCGGCGGCGGCGGCCTTCTCGACCTCCTGCGTCGACGGGCTCTCGGTCTGAGCGTTCGCGACCACCGCGCGCACGGTGGGCACCACCGCGACGGTCTCGGCGAGCACCGCCGCGGCCGGGTCGTTGCCCTCCTCGACGGCCTCGGAGAAGGACTCCGGGGTCGCGTTCTCCAGGCCTGCGGCCTCGGTCAGGTAGAGCGGAACGGGCTCGGTCACGGCGATCCGTTGTCCCGCCTGCGCGGCCTTGATCGCGTCGACCTTCTGCTGCAGCCCGTCGAGCTCGGTGCCGAGGCGTTGGGCGTTGGCGGAGTAGGTCGCGGCGTTGGCCGCGTCCTTCGCGCCGAGGTCGGCGGCGAGCGCGTCGGCGACCTTGCGGACGGTCCCGAGGTCGTACCAGACGTGCTCGTTGAACTCGCCGTGCCCGTGTCCGGCCTCGCCCTCGGCGTGGCCGTCGCCCTCGCTGTGCCCGGCCGCCTCCTCCGCGTGCCCCGCCTCCTCCGCGCCCTCCAGCCCGGAGAGCCCGACGGCGTCGATCACCGTGGGGCTCGTGCCCGCCGACTGCACGAGCTGCGCGGCGAACGCGTCGTACCCGCCGCCGTTGACCAGCACGATCGTGGCGCGGGCGACGGCCGCGGCGTCGGCGGGGGTGGCCTCGTACTCGTGCGGGTCCGCGCTCGGCGAGTCGATGATCGACCGCACCTCGACGAGGTCGCCGCCGACGGCCGTGGCGATGCTGCCGTAGACGTCCGTGGAGGCGACGACGGACGGTCGGCCCGCCTCGCCCTGGGCGGGCTCGCCGGAGCCGCAGGCCGCGAGGGTGAGCAGAGCCGCGCCGGCGAGCAGTGCGGTGGGGACGCGCGTGTTCATGGGTTCCTATCAGGCTGTGCGCATGGTTTTATTGAAAACCGTTGTCACTTCACTCTAGCGGGTGAGGAGGGAGCGGGCTACCGGCCCCGCGCCGCGGGCGGCTACCGTCGTGGAATGAGCGGTCCACCCCACGTCAGGCGACCCGCGACGCTGGCGTCGCTCGCCGCGGAGCTGGGCGTCTCGCGCACCACCGTGTCCAATGCGTACAACCGACCGGACCAGCTCTCCGCGCCGCTGCGCGAGAAGGTCCTGGAGGCGGCGCGGCGCCTGGGCTACCCGGGCCCCGACCCCGTCGCCCGGTCGCTGCGCACCCGGCGGGCGGGCGCCGTCGGCCTGCTGCTCACCGAGGCGCTGTCGTACGCGTTCCGGGACCCGGTGGCCACCGGCTTCCTCGAGGGCCTCGCGCTGGCCTGCGAGCAGGCGGGCCAGGGCCTGCTGCTCGTCCCGGTCAGCCCCGAGCACGCGGACGTCGCGGCCGTGCACCAGGCGGGCGTCGACGGGTTCGTCGTCTACTCGGTCAGCGAGGACGACCCGCACTTCCGCGCCGTGCTGGAGCGGCCCGTGCCCACCGTGGTGTGCGACCAGCCCGTCGGAGTGGAGGGCGTGGACCGCGTGTCCGTGGACGACCGGCAGGGCATGCGGGCCCTCGGCGAGCACCTGACGGCCCTGGGCCACCGGCGGATCGGCGTGCTCTGCATGCGGCTGGGCCCCACGCGACACGACGGGCACGCGAGCCTCGTCCGGCAGGAGGAATCCTCCTATCCCGTGCAGCGGGAGCGGATCGGCGGCGTGCGCGACGCGTTGACCGCGGTCGGCGTGGACTGGTCGGCGGTGCCGGTGGTCGAGCGGTTCGAGCACAGTGTCGAGGCGGGCGCCTCGGGTGCGGCCGAGCTGCTCGCCGCGCACCCCGAGGTGACCGCGCTGGTCTGCACCTCGGACGTGCTCGCGATCGGTGCGCTGCAGCACGCGACCGAGGCCGGGCTGGACGTGCCGGGACGGATCACCGTCACCGGGTTCGACGGCGTTCCGGAGGCCGACCGCCTCGGGCTCACCACCGTGCGGCAGCCGTTCCGGCGCAAGGGGCAGGTCGCCGGTGAGCTCCTGCTGGACCGCGGTGAGCGGAACGTCCCGAAGCAGGTCGTGCTGCCCACCGAGCTCGTGGCGGGCGCCACCAGCGGGCCCGCGAAGAACCGCGAGGAGTTCTTCTCAGGCTGGTGAGCGCGCCTCGGCGAGGGCCGTGAGCACCCCGGTCAGCTCCTCGGGACCGGAGACGCGGTGGGTCGCCGCCGTGTCCCCCTCGCCGACCTTGACCCCGACGTCGCCGGGGCGGAGCCGGGTGAAGACCGTCTCGTCCGTGCGGTCGTCCCCCGCGAAGAACACGGCGGCCGCACCGAGCCGCTCGCGCAGCGCGTCGATCGCCGAGCCCTTGGTGACCTGCAGCACCGCCAGGTCGATCACGGACTTGCCCGGGGTCGGGTCGATGCCCGCCCAGCTGCCCGGCCCGCGCCGGACCTCGTCCAGGACCCGCTCGCCCACCTCCGGCGCCGCGTTCCGCACGTGCACGGCCACGCCCGCCGGCTTGTGCTCCAACGCGACCCCGGCCGCCCCCGCCACGAGGTCGGTCAGGGCCACGGTGAGCTTGTCCAGCAGGGCCTGCTGCTCGGCCGTCAACAGCGCGGTGTCCCCGTCGACCAGCCCCGGCCCGAACTCGCCGCCGTGGCTGCCGACCATGTGCACCGGCGCCTCGAACCCGGAGACGGTGCCGAGGTCGGCGAGGCCGCGTCCGGAGACCAGCACGACCGTGGTGTCCGGTGCCTCCGCCAGCGCCCGGACGGCGGCGGCCGACCCGGGCAGCGGCCGCGCGTCGGAGGGGACGGGGACGATCGGCGACAACACGCCGTCGAAGTCCAGCGCGACGAGCAGCGGGCTGCCCAGCGCGGTCACGTCGTCCTGCAGGCTCACGTGTCCAGTCCCAGCGCCTGGAGGAAGGACCGGGCCCAGCGGTCGACGTCGTGCGAGAGGACCTGTTTGCGCAGGGTGCGCATCCGCTTGCGGCTCTCCTGCGGCTCCATGGTCAACGCCTGGTAGAGGGTCTCCTTGACGCCGTCGGTGTCGTGCGGGTTGACCAGCAGCGCGCTGGTCAGCTCCGCGGCGGCGCCCGCGAACTCGCTGAGCACGAGCACCCCGCCGAGGTCGTGGCGGCAGGCGACGTACTCCTTGGCCACGAGGTTCATCCCGTCCCGCAGCGGGGTCACCAGCATGACGTCGGCGGCCAGGAAGAAGGCCGCCAGCTCCTCGCGGGGCAGGGACTGGTGCAGGTAGTGCACGGCGGGATGGCCGACGTGGGCGTACTCGCCGTTCATCCGGCCGACGGCGAGCTCGATGTCGTCCCGCATCCGCTGGTAGTGCTCCACGCGCTCGCGGCTCGGGGTGGCGAGCTGGATCATCACCGCGTCGTCGACCGAGACCCGGTCCTCCTCGAGCAGCTCGTGGAAGGCACGCAGCCGGACGTCGATCCCCTTGGTGTAGTCCAGCCGGTCCACGCCGAGGATGATCTTCTTCGGGTTGCCGAGGTCCTCCCGGATCTGCGCCGCGCGCTTCTTGACGGCGTCGGTCTGCGACAGCTCGTCGAGGTGCTTGGAGTCGATCGAGATCGGGAAGGCGCCGAGCTTCACCGTCCGCCGCCCGACGGTCACCTCGTTGACCTTGTTGCGCACCGTGCCCGCGCCGGCGAGCCGGGTCGCGAGCCAGCGGAAGTTGCGCACGCCGCCCGCGGTGTGGAAGCCGATGACGTCCGCGCCGAGCAGCCCCTCGATGATCCGCGACCGCCACGGCAGCTGCATGAACAGCTCGGTCGGCGGCATGGGGATGTGGAGGAAGAAGCCGATCTTCAGATCGGGCCGCAGCTCGCGGAGCATGCCGGGCATGAGCTGCAGCTGGTAGTCCTGGACCCACACCGTGGCGCCCTCGGCGGCGACCTTCGCGGTGTAGTCGGCGAACCGCTGGTTCACCGTGACGTACGCCTGCCACCAGTGCCGGTGGAAGGCGGGCGGGGCGACGACGTCGTGGTACAGCGGCCACAGTGTCCCGTTGGAGAACCCCTCGTAGTAGTCCTCGACCTCGGCCGCCGAGAGGTTCACCGGGTGCAGCTGCAGCCCGTCCTCGATCAGTGGGTCCACGTCGACGTCGGGCACGCCGGGCCAGCCGATCCACGCGCCGTCGCGGGCGCGCAGCATCGGTTCCAGCGCCGTGACCAGGCCGCCGGGGCTGCGCTTCCAGCGCCGACCGCCGTCGGGCAGCTTCTCGAGGTCCACGGGGAGCCGGTTGGCGACGACGATGAACTCGGGCGGGGGTAGCTTCTTGCTGCGGGCCACGGTGTCCTCCTGTCGTACGGGAGGAACCCTACTGACCGCCGGGGATGTTCGCGGGTTCTGAATCGTCCGCAGTGACCGCGGCCGCTCTCCGACGTGGACTGCCCAGGATCTCGCCGAACGTCACGCCCGCGGCGAGCGCGAGGCCCGTCGCCAAGGCGAGGGTGACGGTGACCAGTCCTTCGGACAGTCCCTCCACGGCGAGCTGGTAGAAGCCGCGGTAGGCGGTGTAGCCGGGCAGCAGCGGGGTGATCCCGGCCAGCGTCACGACCAGGGACGGCACCTGTGAGGTCCGGCGCAGCAGGCCCGCCCCGGCCCCGACGACGACCGCCGCGACGCCCGTCGCCGCCACCGGCCCGAAGCCGGTGAACTCGTTGAGCGTGGAGTAGACGCCCCAGCCCAGGGCCCCGGCGCCCGCGGCGACGACGAGCGATCGCAACGGCGCGTACCCCGCCAGCGCGTACCCGGCCGCCGCCACCGCGCCGAGCAGCAGGGACAGGCTGAACCGCCCGACGCTCACCGACACCGACCCCGCCACGTCCAGCGCGATCCCCACCGCGAACCCGAACTTCAGCCCCAGCACGACCCCGGTCAGCAGCCCCGCCGAGAGCAGCGCGATCTCCGCGACCCGGCCCGCCGCCGTCACGTAGTAGCCGGAGATGGCGTCCTGCACGGTGCCGACCACGGACAGCCCGGACAGCAGCACCGTGATGCTGGCCGCGACCACCAGCGACGGCCGCGTGCCCGGCGGGAACAGCCCCGCCGCGAACAGCCCGATGGTCACCGTGGTTGCCAGCAGACCGCCCATGACCTGCTGGAAGAAGGCGGGCAGCCCCCACCGGTTGAGCAGCCGCCCGATCCGGTCGATCGCGCCGGTCACGAGGAACGCGGTGACCGCCGTGACGGGTCCGCCGCCGAGCAGCACGGCGATGGCGCCCGCGAGCAGGCCCCAGCCGGCCGTCGCGGCCCAGCGGGGGTAGGGGTGGCGGGCGTCGATGGCCTCGTCGAGGGCCCGCGCCGCCGCCCGCAGGCTCAGCCTGCCGGACTCCAGGTCGTCGACCACCCGGTCGACGTTCGCGAGCCGGGTGAGGTCGAGCGTCTTGTACTTGACCAGCCGCATGGAGGTGACCGGCGTGGCCGCGTTGCCGCGGTGGCAGCAGATGGTGATCGAGGTGAAGGTGATGTCGACGTCCACCGCGGGCAGCCCGCACGCGTCGGCCAGCCGCAGCATCAGGTCGGTCACCACGGCCACGCTCTCGCCGCTGGAGAGCTGCACCTCCCCGACCCGCATGCAGAGGTCGAGCACCTCCTGCACCCGCGCGTCGTCCGGGACCTGGGGCCCCACCATCAGCATGGGCAGGGTCGGCGGCCCGGCCGCGAGCAGCCGTTTCGCGTCCCGCTTGAGTGTCGCCCGGAGCCGGTTCGCCAGCCGTTCGGCGGGGTTGAGCTCGTCCACCACGGCCGCCAGGCTGCCATCCGCCCCCGGCGCTCTACGATGAGGGCCGCCGGATCGCTGGATCCGGCGACGCCGGTGTAGCTCAGTGGTAGAGCAACTGTCTTGTAAACAGTAGGTCGTCGGTTCGATCCCGACCTCCGGCTCCCTCGCGACGAGGCCCGATCAGGGCCGTGCGGCCGAGCGCAGGAAGCGGCGCAGCTCGCGCGTCACCTCGTCCGGAGCCTCCACCGGGCTCGCGTGGCCCGACGCTGCGAGCACGACGAGTTCGGAGGCGGGCACCGCGGCGTGGATCGCCTCGCCGATCGCGACGGGGGCGCGGACGTCGTGCTCGGCGTAGAGCAGGAGCATCGGAACGTCGACCTCGGGCAGCACGTGACTCTGGTCCGCGACGCTCGCACGGGCCAGCGCGCGGAAACCCGCAGGACGGAAACCTCGGACGCTGTCGACGAACCTCGCCACGAGCTCGCCCCCGGCCGTCGCCGAGAACATCGAGGGCAGCATCGCGGCGACGAAGTCGTCGGGCGGGAGTGTCGACGCCTGCAGCGACCGGGTCAGCCGCCGATCCGCTTCGTCGGCGCCCATCGAGCCCACCCAGCCGGCGTACCCGCTCACCAGGACGAGCGACGACACGGCGGAGCGGTGTCGGTGGTACGTCGCGAGCACCAGCGAGCCGCCGAAGGACAACCCGACGAGGTGGGCCCGCTCGATCCGGAGGACGTGGAGGAAGGCAGCCAGGCAGTCGGCGTAGCCGACCATGCCGAAGTCCTCCGGTGGGTCCGAGGACTCCCCGGCACCGGGTGCGTCCCAGGCGATCACGGTGAACTCGTCGGCGAGCGCCTCGATCTGGCTGCCCCAGGACGACCGGGCGTCGCCGACGAAGCCGTGCGCCAGGACGACCGGCGGCCCGGTCCCGGCGCGCTCGTAGGCGATGTCCAGCCCGTGCACCTCGACGTGCATCGCCGGGAGTGTAGTGCCGTCCACCCGGACCGGACCGGACCACGCGAGCCTGCCGGACCTCGATCGCCGAGCGGGCCAGGCGACCGCCCCCCCGGCTCGGACGACGTCGCCGCGGCCGACCGACCCCCGGCGGTGCCTTCCTGACTGGCTTCGATCTCTGATGTTTCAGCACCCCGACCGTCAGAGATCGAATCATCGGGGTGCTCAACGGTCAGAAATCTCGACCATCCGGGAAGGGGATGCGTCAGGCCCACCCGCGCCCGCGGCCGGGTCAGCAGTGCTTCATCTCCTGCGGGGTCGCCTCGACGCTGATCGCGTCGCGGTGCACGAAGCCGGTCTGGCCCTGCGGGTCCGGGGTCAGGCTGATGCGGAACCAGTTGTGGTTGCCGTTGATCTCCTGGCCCTCGGTGAAGCACAGGGCGGTGACCTGCTGGTTGGGCCTGAGGTTGGTGAAGACGGCCCCGGACCCGTTGTTCGAGGTCTGGTACGCCGTGGTGGGCGCCTTGATGTAGGCCTCGAAGCCGACGGGCGCGGCGCTCGCGGACCCGGCGAAGCCCACGAGGCCCGCGAGAGCGAGTCCTGCTCCGGTGGCCGCGAGAACGATCCTGCGCATGACGATGTCCTTCCGTTCGGTGGTCGGCACCGGTTCTCCGGCGCCGACCACCAGGGTCGTCGGAAAGGCCGTCGTGCGGAGTCGGGCGATCGGCGGATCGGGTGGAGGACAGCGGGCTCGGGCGATCGGGGGACGCCTCCGCCGCGGCGAGGGGGGCTACTCGGGTCGGGTCCGCCACGCCTGGTCGACGTGCTCCTGCGCCTTGTCGAGGGCGACCTGCGCCGCGGCGCGAGGCGTGTCGTCCGCCAGGCGGAGCGCCGCCTCGGTCCTGCGCTGCGTCGTCAGCACCTGGCTGACGGCGAGCCGGTTCAGCCCGAGGGCCTTCGCGATCTCGCTGGGTTCGACGCCCGCGTCGTCCAGTTCCCGGAAGCGGGCGTCGCGCTCGTGCTGCGCCGCCTCGAGCTCGGCGAGCGCGGCGTCCAGCCGCGCTTGTCGGGCGACCAGGTCCTCCCGCTGCTCGGCGGAGAGGGGTAGCCCAGGAGCTCGGCCCAGGACGTCGTCGTTGTCGGCCATCTCGGGATGGTAGGCCGACGCCGCCGTCCCCGCGCCGGACGTTTCGGGCGGGTCACCGGGTGTAGACCGTCTGCTACTTCAGCGAGAGCCCGCGCCCTCCACCACCTCGCGCAGCCGCTGCAGCTGGACCGAGTCGGTGCGGCGCACGGCGGCGCGGATCACCGGGCCGAGCAGGGTGGTCACCCCGCGCGTCGCGACGTCGGCGCTCAGGTGCGCGCGGGTGCCCTCGCCCTCGGGTTCGAGCCGGTAGACGTAGCGTGCCGTCACCCCGCCCTGCACCGACTCCAGCGTCAGCGCGGTACCGGGCACGACCTCGGTGATCGTGCTGGTGCGCTCCTTGCCCCGGGTGTGGAACGTGAGGGTCGCGCCCTCACGGCGCAGGGTGTCGACGCCGGGGAGCCACCGGCCGCCGCGCTCCCAGTCGGTCAGCTCCCGCCACACGTCCGACACGGGCCGGTCGATGAGCACCTCGGTCTCGAACGCCTTCGCCATGCGCGTGATCGTGGCCGACGGGTCATCGCAGCACTTGTACGGATTTCACAGCTCGGGGACGAACCCGTCGGCGGCCTGGCCGACCGCGAACACCGCGCGCTGCGCGCGGACGTACGCCGAGGGGGTCACGCCCGTGTGTCGCTTGAAGTCCCGGATGAAGTGGCTCTGGTCGAACCAGCCCCATTCGGCGGCGAGCCCGCTCCACGCGACGTCGGCGTGGACGTCGAGCGACGCGAGCAGCCTGCGCAGCCGCAGGATCCGGCCGAGCGCCTTCGGGGTCAGGCCCACGACCCGCTCGAACTCGCGGTCGAGGTGG
>NZ_JACBXB010000156.1 GCF_013870575.1 Pseudonocardia pini | reverse complement strand
GCGCGGGCCAGCGCGGTCCCGCTGGGCCACAGCTCCGCCCAGTGCGGCGGGAGCAGTTCGTCCCCGACCTCGTCGAACGGCACCTCGCCCGCGGGGCGCAGCAGGATCAGCCCGTCGACCACCTCCTGCTGCACCTCCACCGGGTCATGGTCGCACCAGGGAGAGCTTGCGGGGGCGGATGATCTCGTCCACGATCCCGTACTCCTTCGCCTCCTCGGCGGTGAGGATCCGGTCCCGCTCGATGTCCTGGTGGACCTGCTCGCGGGACCGTCCGGTGTGGTGGGCCAGGGCCTCCTCCATCTGCGTTCGGATCCGCGCGACCTCGCGGGCGTGGATCTCCAGGTCGGAGATCTGCCCCTGCACGACGTCGGTGGCGGGCTGGTGGATCAGCACCCGGGCGTTCGGCACGGCGAGGCGCCGCCCCGTGGCGCCGGCCGCGAGCACCACCGCCGCCGCGGACGCCGCCTGGCCCAGGCACACCGTCTCGATCTCCGGCCGGATGAACTGCATGGTGTCGTAGATGGCCATCAGCGAGGTGAACGAGCCGCCCGGCGAGTTGATGTAGATCGAGATCTTGCGGTCGGGGTCGGCGGACTCCAGGTAGAGCAGCTGGGCCATGACGTCGTTGGCGGAGGCGTCGTCGATCTGCACGCCGAGGAAGACGATCCGCTCCTCGAACAGCTTGTTGTACGGGTTGGACTCCTTGATGCCGTCGCTGGTCCGCTCGACGAACGACGGCAGCGTGTACCGCATCTGCATCAGGCGACCTCTCCCGCGCGGGCCACGACGTGGTCCACGAACCCGTACGCCAGCGCCTCCTGGGCGGTGAACCACCGGTCCCGGTCGAAGTCCGCGAGGATCTGCTCGGTGGTCTGTCCCGTGTGCTCGGCGATCAGCGCGGCCATCTCGGCCTTGTTGCGGCGCAACAGCTCGGCGCGGATCCGGATGTCGGTCTCCTTGCCGCCCACCCCGGCCGACGGCTGGTGCATCAGGACCTGGGTGTGCGGCAGCACGTACCGCTTGCCCCGGGTGCCCGCGGACAGCAGCACCTGCCCCATCGAGGCGGCGAGGCCCATCCCGTAGGTGGCCACGTCGCACGGGATGAACCGCATGGTGTCGAGGATGGCGAGCCCGTCGTGCACCGAACCGCCGGGGGAGTTGATGTACAGCGCGATGTCCGCCTCGGAGTCCTCCGCGGCGAGCAGCAGCATCTGACCGGCGATCCGGTTGGCGATGTCCGCGTCGACCTCCTGGCCGAGCACGATGATCCGGTGGGTCAGCAACCGTTCGAAGACCGAGTCCGCCAACCCGGGCGAGGCGGTGGGCGCGCTCATCCGCAGCGGCTCGGAGCGGGGCGAGCCGGTCGGGTGGTTCGGAGCAGACATCGTGGACCTCCTGGGATGATCGGCTGGTGGGCCCGAACCTAGGGAGCCGACGCCCGTTCCGGGCCCGTATTCACCGTGAGCGAATCCGCGACCTGGGCCTTTCGCCACCGGTGAACGCCGGCACCCACCGCGGCGACCGCGATCGCCCCGCCGGCGACGAGGGTGGGCACGTCCGGCGCGAGGACGACCGACTGCCCGCGCAGCGCCTGCCAGGTCAGCAGGCCGAGGACCAGGGTGTACGCCGCGGCGGCGATCCCCACCAGGTCACGGCGGGCCGCGACGGACAGCCGCGGCGCGAGCAGTTCCAGCGCCACCAGCACCAGCGGGAGCACCTGCAGGGCGTGCATCCCCACGAAGTGCGGGATCCGCAGGTCCCCGCCCACGGTGCTCCAGCCGAGCAGCGCGAGCCCCGGGCCGCCGTCGGGCAGGCCGACGGTGTGGGCCCCGATCACCGTGCCGCCGGCATCGATCTGGCCGGGGAACGGGCGGGTCATCAGGAACCCCAGGGCCATCCCGACGACGGCGAGCACCGCCCCCGCCCGGATCGCGAGGCGCCGCGCCGGGTCGAGCGAGCGGACCCGGAACAGCGCCGCCGCGACGTACAGCGAGGCGAGCCACACGGCGACGATCGACACCGCCATGACCGTGACCACCGTCGAGTCGAAGGCCGTGGTGCGGTTGAAGTGGCTGGTGGTGCCGCGGGCGGCCTGCCCGACGATGATCACCAGCTCCACCCCGAGCAGCACGGCGGCCACGGTGCCCGCGAGGCCGACCCGCCGCGCGAGCGCCGGCCGGTGCTCGCGGACGAGCGCGATCAGCCACGCCCACGTCACGCCGTAGACGAGGGTGGACAGGGCGAACTTGGCGGGCTTGGCCCAGACCGGGGCGCCGGTGACGAGCCGGTCGTCGAGCACCAGGCCCACGAGGCAGGCGAGGAACAGCAGGGCCATCGCGGCAGCGAGCGCCAGCAGTGGTCGGTGCCAGCGGGTCAGGGCGATTCCTGTGGGGGACATGGGGTCTCCTCCGGTGCGGGCGGGAAACGGCGTGCCGAGACGTGCTCCTGGGCGAGCCTGCGCAGGGCGGCGAGCAGCCGGTCGCCGAGAACGGTGCCGACCAGCGCGGTCTCCACCCGTTCCTCCGGGTCGGCGAGGGCGGAGACGGTGTCGAGGTCGGCCTCGGCGATGGCCTCCACGGCGTCGGCGTAGGCGTCGACGACCGAGGCCAGCCGGTCGCCGGTCACCCGGTGCATGGTGGCGAGGCAGTCGATCGCGGCCTGGCGGGCCGAGGCCCCGGGATGCGGACGCCAGCCCTTCTTCGCCAGGACCTCGTCGATCCGGGCCTCGGCCCGGTGCTGCGCGGCGTCGTCCGGGGCCGGTGCGGTCGCCGGGTCCGAGGCGGCGATGGTCATGCCGAGGGTGTCGTGCAGCGGGACGGCCGGGTCGTCGACCGCGGCGAGGGTGGCCCGGACGGCCGCGATGGACAGCCCGCCCACCTCGACGAGGGACCGGACGAGCTGGAGCCTGCGCACGTGCTGCTCGCCGTAGCTGGCCTGGTTGGGCGAGGTGGTGACCTCGCCGCGGGGGAGGAGCCCCTCGCGCACGTAGTACTTGATCGTCGCCACCGGCACCCCGGTGGTGCGGCTCAGCTCGGCCATGCGCATGGCCGATACTGTAGCTATCGGATACTGAGACTGTCTACTTCTGGATGCGCCAGCCCGCGGCGGGCCCGAACACCACGACCACCGACAGGTCCTCGCGGACGTCCGTGAAGTGGTGGCGCTCCCCCGCGGGCACCAGGACCACGGTGCCCGGCCCGACGTCCACCTCCCCGGACTCGGCGACGAGGCGCGCGCGCCCGCGGACGACCACGTAGACCTCGTCCTCGGTGTGCGGGTCCTGCCCGTCCTTGCCGCCCACGGGGATGCAGTAGGTGCCCACCGAGAGGTCGGGCAGCCTGCCGTGCTCCCGGAACTGGTTCGGCTCCCCCTCGGGGACGGCGTACACTCCGGCGGCCCGCAACACCTGCACGGTGCGACGCTACCGCGCCGCGGCCTGCTCGGTGCCGCGTTCGGTCCGTTCCCGGATCAGCCGGTTGACCGCGCGGCCGAACGCCGTGACCACGCCCTGCACCGTCACCGGCTTCAGCCGGGTGAGTGCCGTCGCCAGCTTGCTGCGCTGGTCGGCGGGGCGCCCAGCGTCCCGGTAGGGCTGCAGGACGTGGTCCTGGAACACGCCCATCAACTCCTCCGCCAGCGCGTTCGTGTGCCGGTCGATCACCTCGCGGGAGCGTCGCCAGAACTCCGCGTCCAGGTCGAAGTCCAGCGAGTCCAGCCCCGCGGCCAACGGGATCTGCCCCTGCACGCGGTAGCGGTCCGGACCCACGGGCTCCACGACCCCGTAGGCGGCGAGCCGCTCCACGGCGTCGGCGTCGAGCTCGCGGCCCGCACGCCGCTCGAGCTCGACGTGGTCCACCTCGTCGAGCGCCTCGGGGGCCCACGGTGTGAGCAGGGCGAGCTGCAGGGCCAGCTCCTCCGGTCCCGCCGAGGCGGGCACGCGCTCCAGGTGCCGCTCGATCGCGGTGAGGGTGAAGCCCAGTGCGCTCAGCTCGGCCACCAGCTCCAGTCGGGCGACGTGGTCGGCGCCGTAGAGCCCGGTCCGCCCGCGCAGCGTCGGGGGTGGGAGCAGTCCGCGACCCGCGTAGTACCGGATGGTCCGAACGGAGGTGCCGGTGCGGGCGGCGAGCTGGTCCACCGTGAGGAGTTCAGGCTCGGGTTCCGCCATGGCTGCAGGCTAACCCACGCCTTGACCTATGTGACAGTCCTGCTGTAACAAAGGGTCAGGCGTCACGCCGCCGACGAAGGCCGGCATCCCCACGAGAGGGCCCGCATGAGCACCACAGAGACCATTCCCCAGGCGTACATCTACGACGCGATCCGCACCCCGCGCGGCCGGGGCAAGGCCTCCGGCTCGCTCCACGAGGTCAAGCCGATCTCGCTGGTCGTCGGGCTGATCGACGAGATCCGCTCCCGGTACCCGGAGCTGGACCCCGCCACGATCGACGACCTGGTGCTGGGGGTCGTGTCCCCCATCGGTGACCAGGGCGGGGACATCGCCAAGACCGCGGCGATCGCCGCGGGCCTGCCGCACACCGTCGCCGGGGTGCAGCTGAACCGGTTCTGCGCCTCCGGGTTGGAGGCCGTGAACACCGCCGCGCAGAAGGTGCGCTCCGGGATGGAGGAGCTCGTCCTCGCCGGCGGCGTCGAGGCGATGAGCCGCGTCCCCATGGGCTCCGACGGCGGCGCCTGGGCCATGGACCCGGACACGGCGTACACCACGGGCTTCGTCCCGCAGGGGATCGGGGCCGACCTGATCGCCACGATCGAGGGATTCTCGCGCGAGGCGGTCGACGCCTTCGCGGTGGAGTCGCAGGCCCGCGCGGCCAAGGCGTGGGCGAACGGCTACTTCGCCAAGTCCGTGGTGCCGGTGAAGGACCGCAACGGCCTCACCGTCCTCGACCACGACGAGTTCATCCGCGCGGGTGCCACGCTGGAGAGCCTGGCCGGGCTCAAGCCCTCGTTCGAGATGATGGGGCAGGACGGCGGGTTCGACGCCGTGGCGCTGCAGCGCTACCACTGGGTCGAGCGGATCGAGCACGTCCACCACGCGGGCAACAGCTCCGGGATCGTCGACGGCGCCGCGCTCACCCTGATCGGCACCGAGGCGGCAGGGAAGGCCGCGGGGATCACCCCGCGCGCCCGGATCGTCGCGACCGCGCTGTCCGGCGCGGACCCGACGATCATGCTCACCGGTCCCGCGCCCGCCAGCCGCAAGGCGCTGGCCAAGGCCGGTCTCACGGTCGACGACATCGACCTGTTCGAGATCAACGAGGCCTTCGCCGCCGTGGCCCTGCGGTACATGCGGGACATGGAGATCTCGGCCGACAAGACGAACGTCAACGGCGGCGCGATCGCCATGGGGCACCCGCTCGGGGCGACCGGGGCCATGATCGTCGGCACCCTGCTCGACGAGCTGGAGCGCCGCGACCTGCAGCGCGGCCTCGCCACGCTGTGCGTCGGCGGCGGCATGGGCATCGCGACCATCATCGAGCGGGTCTGAGGGAGATATGACCGAGAAGGCTGTGCGCTGGGAGTCCGACGCCGACGGGGTCGCGATCGTGACCCTCGACGACCCGGGCAAGAGCGCCAACACCATGAACGACGCCTACAAGCTGGCGATGGGCGAGGTCATCACCGAGCTGGAGGCGGCCAGGGGCGAGATCACCGGTGTGGTGATCACGTCGGCCAAGAAGACCTTCTTCGCAGGCGGCAACCTCGACGACCTGCTCTCTGCGGGCCCCGACGACGGCCCCGCCGTGTTCGAGAACGTCACGGAGATCAAGGCCCAGCTGCGCAGGCTGGAGAAGCTGGGCAGGCCCGTCGTCGCGGCCATGAACGGCGCCGCGCTCGGCGGCGGCCTGGAGATCGGGCTCGCCACCCACCACCGGATCGGGCTCGACGCCCGCGGGGTCGTCTACGGCCTCCCCGAGGTGACCCTGGGACTGCTGCCCGGTGGCGGCGGCGTCACCCGGATCACGCGGCTGCTCGGCATCGCGAACGGCTTCATGAACGTCCTCGCGCAGGGTCAGCGGCTCTCGCCCGCGAAGGCGCTGGAGCTGGGCGTGCTCGACGAGCTGGCCTCCTCGAAGGAGGAGATGCTCGAGAAGGCGAAGGCCTGGATCGCGGCCAACCCCGAGGCGGCCCAGCCGTGGGACCGGCCCGGCTACAAGATCCCCGGGGGCACCCCCGCGTCGCCCAAGCTGGCGGCGATCCTCCCGGCCTTCCCGGCCAACCTGCGCAAGCAGCTCAAGGGCGCGCCGATGCCCGCCCCGCGGAACATCCTCGCGGCCGCGGTCGAGGGCGCGCAGGTGGACTTCGACACGGCGCTGCGCATCGAGGGTCGCTACTTCGTGGACCTGGTGACCGGGCAGACGTCGAAGAACATGATCAAGGCGTTCTTCTTCGACCTGCAGGCGATCAACGGCGGGAAGTCCCGGCCTGCGGGGGTCGAGAAGTACACGCCGCGCAAGGTCGCGGTGCTGGGCGCCGGGATGATGGGCGCGGGCATCGCCTACGTCTGCGCGCAGGCGGGCTGGGAGGTCGTGCTCAAGGACGTCTCGCTCGAGGCGGCCGAGAAGGGCAAGGCGTACTCGGAGGGCCTGGTCGCGAAGGGCGTCAAGCGCGGCAAGGTGACCCTGGAGAAGGGCGAGGCGCTCCTCGAGCGGATCACCCCCACCGCGGACTACGACGACCTCGCGGGCTGCGACATCGTGATCGAGGCCGTCTTCGAGTCGGTCGCGCTCAAGCAGGAGGTCTTCCGCGAGGCGATGAAGGTCGTCGAGCCCGACGCGCTGCTCTGCTCGAACACCTCCACCCTGCCGATCACCGAGCTGGCCGCGGGCCTCGACCGCCCCGGCGACTTCATCGGCCTGCACTTCTTCTCGCCGGTGGACAAGATGCCGCTGGTCGAGATCATCAAGGGGGAGCGGACCTCCGACGAGACGCTGGCCAAGGCCTTCGACGTCACGCTCGGGATCCGCAAGACCCCGATTGTCGTCAACGACTCCCGCGGCTTCTTCACCTCGCGCGTGATCGGGACCTTCATCAACGAGGGCGTCTCGATGCTGGCCGAGGGGATCGACCCGCAGACGATCGAGCAGGCGTCGTCGCAGGCGGGCTACCCCGCGCCGGTGCTGCAGCTGATGGACGAGCTCACGCTCACGCTGCCGCAGAAGATCCGGAAGGAGTCCCAGGCCGCGGCCGGGGACGCGTGGGTCGCGCACCCCGCCGACGCGATCGTGGACAAGCTGGTGGAGCTGGGGCGCACCGGCAAGAGCGGTGGCGCGGGCTTCTACTCCTATGAGGACGGCAGGCGGGTCGGGCTGTGGCCCGAGCTGCGGAGCACGTTCGACGCGACGAACCACGACGTCGACCTGCACGAGCTGTCCGAGCGGATGCTGTTCATCGAGGCGATCGAGACGCAGCGCTGCTTCGACGAGGGCGTGCTGGAGACGGTGCCGGACGCCAACATCGGCTCGATCTTCGGCATCGGCTACCCGGCCTGGACCGGCGGCGTGGTGCAGTACGTCGAGGGCTACCCCGGCGGCGTCGCGGGCTTCGTGGAGCGCGCGGACGCGTTCGCGCAGAAGCACGGCCCCCGCTTCGAGGTCCCGCAGTCCCTGCGCGAGCGAGCCACCGCGTGACCGTGAGTGGCGATAGTCGCTCTGGCGACTATCGCCACTCACCGGGCAGGGTGGTCCGGATCGGTCGTCTCGGCCGAACGGCTGAGTGCGGCCGGGCCGTTCGCCCGAGGTGGCACTGTGACGCCGACCCCGATCCTCGGGGTCGTGACCACCGCTGCTTTGGGGCCCGGACAAATCGGGCATGCTGGGGACATGGCCGACTGGGTGTTCTCGATCGTCGACCGTCTCGGAGCCGCCGGGGTGGGGTTCCTGATCTTCCTCGAGAACGTCGTGCCGCCCATCCCGTCCGAGCTGATCCTGCCGCTGGCGGGGTTCCGGGCCCGCACCGGCGCCGTCGACGCGCTGTGGGTCTGGCCCGCTGCCACCGCAGGTTCCGTGCTGGGGGCGCTCGTGCTCTACGGGCTCGGCGCCTGGCTGGGGTACGAGCGGCTGCACGAGCTGGCGGGCCGGAAGTGGTTCGTGCTGTCGAGCCAGAAGGACCTGGAGCGCGGCTACCGGCTGTTCGAGAAGCGCGGGAGTGCGATCGTGCTGCTCGCCCGGTGCGTGCCGCTGATCCGCAGCGTCGTGTCCATCCCGGCCGGGCTCGCGCGGATGCCGCTGTGGCGCTTCACCCTGCTCACCGCGATCGGAAGCGGGGTGTGGAACGCGGTCTTCATCGGGCTGGGCTGGCTGCTCGGCGAGAACTGGGACCGGGTCGAGGGGTACCTGGCGCCGGTGTCCACCGGGATGCTGGTCGTCGGCGTCCTCTGCGTGCTCTGGCTCGTCGTCCGCCGGGTGCGGAGCAAGCGCGGCTACCAGGGCACCCACCGCGCGGAGTAGACGGAGTTGCCGGCAGCCCCGGTTCGGACGACGATCGCACCGTGGGACGCGAGGGGGTGACGGATGACGGCTGAGCAGGAGTGGGCGGAGGATCGCGCGCTGTTCGCCGAGGGCGGGGCCGAGGCGGTCGGTCCGCTCGCCCGCGAGTTCGTCGCACTGGCCGAGAGCCTGATGACGGCGAGCACCGTGGCGGAGGTGCTGGAGCGGGTCGTGCGCGCCGCCAAGGCGGTGATCCCGGGCGCGGACCTGGTCAGCGTGACCATCCGCGACCCGGACGACGGGTTCCGCACGCCCGTCGAGACGGACGAGCTGGCCACGCGGCTGGACGAGCTGCAGTACCGACTGGACGAGGGGCCCTGCGTGGCCGCGACCCGCAAGGGTGGCCTGGGGATCGTCCACGTGCCCGACCTGGCCGTGTCCGACGACTTCCCGCGCTACGGGCCCGCCGCCCGCGACCTCGGAGCGGGTGGGCTGCTGGCCGTGGGGCTGTTCCCGAACGGGGACGTGCCCCGGATGGGCGCGCTCAACCTCTACTCCCTCCGCCCCCA
>NZ_JACBXB010000155.1 GCF_013870575.1 Pseudonocardia pini | reverse complement strand
AGATCTCGCTAGGGTCCCTGCGGCCCGTCCTGCCCCGCCTCGGCCCGGGTGCGGTCCTGGTGGTGTGCACGGGCTGGTCGGCCCACTTCGGCACGGCGGCCTACCTGGACCACCCCTGGCTTACCGCCGACGCCGCCCGCGCGGTGGTCGCGGCGGGCGTGCGGGCGGTGGCGGTGGACACCCTCAGCCCCGACCCGACCGGCACCCTGTCGGTCCACGAGACCGTCCTGGGCGCGGGCGGGGTGATCGTGGAGAACCTCCGCGGCGTGGAGCGCCTGCTGGGGCAGGAGCCGTCGCTGACCTTCTACCCCCTGGCCCTGAGCGGCGACGGCTCCCCGGTGCGCGCGGTCGCGGAGCTCCCCGCCCATGATCATCAGGCCCTCGGGCATCCGCCCCCGAGATGGAACCGACCCCAGGGGTGATCATCAGGCCCTGCGGCAGGTTGAGCCGTGGTTGAACCTGCCTCAGGGTCTGCTGATCACTCCCGACCATGATCAACAGACCTTGGGGCAGGCGAGCCATGGGTCGGCCTGGCGGCAGGGGGGCCGAGACTCCACCCCGGCACGTGATCACCCCATGGCGCGCGGCCCCGCTGGTGATCATCATTCGTGACCCATCGGCGCCGTATACGGCGCGAAGGGTTCAGTGATCACGCCGGCTCAGCTGCACGAAACGTGCACCCACCGCGGCCCCCACTCACTCCATCCACACGATGGTCTGCTCGGCGATGCACGCGGGCTTGTCCACGCCCTCGATCTCGACGACGGCCTTGAAGGTCGCCTTCGCCCCGCCGGGGACGGAGGAGACGGCGAGGACCGTGACGTCCGCGCGGATCCTGCTGCCCACCGGCACGGGATGGGTGAACCGGACCTTGTCGAAGCCGTAGTTCACCCCGAGGGACGCGCCGGGCACCGCCGCCAGCTCGCCGATCATGATCGGGACCAGCGACAACGTGAGCATCCCGTGCGCGATCGTGGTGCCGTAGGGCCCCGCCGCCGCGCGCCCGGCGTCGACGTGGATCCACTGGTGGTCGTCCGTCGCGTCGGCGAACGTGTCGATCCGGGGTTGCTCCACCACCCGCCACGAGCCGTGGCCCAGCGCGGTGCCGGGCGGGCAGGAGAGCAGGTCGGCGACGGTGTCGAACGTCGTGGTCACGAAGGTCCTTCCGGGACGGGGGAGACGGCGGGAGAGACGACGGCGAGGGCGCTGCGTAGGTGCGCCGCCGGCTCGACGGGGTGGTCGATCATGAGATGGTGGTGCGCGCCGGGTACGTCGAACTGGGGGACCGGGCGGCCGACGAGCGCCTCCAGGTCCCGCCCGGCCGAGGGCGGGACGAGCACCGAGAGCTCGCCGCGCACGACCGCCACCGGCCCCGGCAGGTCCGGCAGCCGCACGCACATCCCCGCCTTGCCGACCGCGCCGAAGATCAGCGGATCGACCTTCCACGCCCAGCCGCCCTCGACCGGGCGCACCGACCCTCGGCGATCCGCCGCAGGATCACCGGGTCGGCGTCGGGCTGCGGCGGGGTCAGCCGGAACCGGCCCGCCACCTCCTCGAGGTCGGCGAACACCCGGGCCGCGCTGGGCGGCCGCCAGGGCGGTGCCGATCCGGGTGCCGATCCGGGTGCCGATCCGGAGGCGACGCCGTCCGGCCCCACGTCCGCGGGGTCGGTGACGATCGAGTCGACCAGGACCACCGCGGCCACGGCGGCCGGGTCCAGGACCGCGGCGTTCGCCGTGACCAGCCCGCCGATGCTGTGTCCGACCAGGACCGCGGGCCGGTCGAAGAGCTCGTGGACGACCGCGAGCACGTCCGCCGCCCAGGTGTCCAGCTCGTATCCCGACCGGCGGCCGGAGTCGCCGTGGCCCGCGAGGTCCACGGCCACCACGGCGTAGTGCTCCGGGAGCTCGGGGAGCAGGTGCTCCCACCAGCCCGCGTGTGCGGAGGTGCCGTGCACGAGCACCAGGGGGACCGTCCCCTGCCCCACCCGGCGCACGTACGCGATCTCGACCCCGTCGGCCGACCGGACCCGCGAACCGCCGACGGTGGTCGTCATCCGAGGGCGGGTACGCGGTCCGGGTCCGACTCGTCGTGCCCGAACTCGTCCGACCCGAAGTACGCCGCCTCGACCAGGTGCCGGTCGCGGAGCAGGTCCGCGGCCGCACCGGTGAGGACGACCCGCCCGTGGTTGAGGATCACGCCGCGGTCCGCGATCGAGAGCGCCAGCTCGATGTGCTGCTCGACGAGGATCAGCCCGATGCCGTCCGCCTTCGCCAGGTCGCGGATGGCGGGCAGCATCTCCTGCACGATCTTCGGCGCGAGCCCGAGGCTCATCTCGTCGATGATCAGCACCTTGGGGCGGGCCAGCAGGGCCTTGGCGATGGCCAGCATCTGCTGCTCACCGCCGGACATCAGGCCCGCCTTGCGGCCCTCCAGGTCGCGGAGGACCGGGAAGCGGTCCAGGACCTGCCTCTCCCGCTCGGCGTCGGCCTTGCGGGCGGCGAGCCGCAGGTGCTCGCGCACCGTCAGGCCGTAGAAGATGCCGCGGTCGTCCGGGACGAGCAGGACGCCCGCCTTGGCGATCTGGTGCGGCTTGCGCCTGCCGAGCGGCGCGCCGA
The DNA here is from genome assembly GCF_013870575.1 of Pseudonocardia pini. Classification (GTDB taxonomy): domain Bacteria; phylum Actinomycetota; class Actinomycetes; order Mycobacteriales; family Pseudonocardiaceae; genus Pseudonocardia; species Pseudonocardia pini. The sequence continues at coordinate 6,407 of NZ_JACBXB010000155.1, read as the reverse complement.
GCACGTGGACCTCGCCCGCCAACGGCGCGACGAGGCCGACCATCGCGAGCAGCGACGTCGTCTTGCCCGCGCCGTTCGGCCCGAGCAGCGCGATGACCTCCCCGGGCGCGACCGAGAGGGACAGCCCGCGGATGGCCGGGACGCCGTTGTAGCCGGCGGCGAGGTCGCGGGTCTCCAACAGGGGATCAGGCATGGGAGGGCTCCACGGGTGCGCCGAGGTAGGCGGCGACGACGGTCGGGTCGGTCCGGGCCTCGGCGGGGGTGCCGGTGAAGATCTGCTTCCCGAACTCGAGCACCGTCACCGTGTCGCACACCCCCAGGACCAGGGACATGTCGTGGTCGATGAGCAGCACCCCGGGACCGGAGTCGGCGATCTCCCGGATGCGGCTCGCGAAGGACTGGCTCTCCATCGAGTCCAGGCCCGCGGCGGGCTCGTCGAGCAGCAGGACCTCGGCCCCGCCCGCCAGCGCGCGGGCCACGCCGACCAGCTTCTGCTGGCCGAGCGAGAGGTCCCGGGCGAGGGTGTCCGCCACGTCGCCGAGCCCCACGACCTGCAACGCGCGCTCGACGACCTCGTCGCCGGACTTGCGCCGACGCCCGAAGACGTCCCGCACGAGGGTGCGCCAACCGCCCTTGCGGGCCGCGACCAGCAGGTTCTCGGCGACCGAGAGGTTGCCGAACAGCTCGCCGGACTGCCAGGTGCGCGACAGCCCCGCGGCGCGCCGCTCGTGCGGGGCCATCGCGTCGATCCGCGTGCCGTCGAGCAGGATCTCGCCCTCGCAGGTGGTGAAGCCGGTGACGGCGTCGACGAACGTCGTCTTGCCCGCTCCGTTCGGCCCGATCAGGCCGACGACCGTGCCGGGGTCGACGTCGATGCTCACCGAGTCGTTCGCGACCAGACCGCCGTAGCGGACCGTCAGCTCCCGGGTGTGGAGGCCCTTCGCGGTGTCAGACACGGGACGGCTCCTTCGGCGGCGCGGCCGGGGCCACGGGTTGAGCGGTCGGTGGCGGCGTGCGCGAGAGTCTCCGTCTGACCCAGGCGACCTGCTCGCGGGTCGCGCCCGCGATGCCGACCGGGTTGAGGATGGCGGTGATGATCAGGCCGAGGCCGGAGATCAGCGCGTAGTACTCGCCGAGGTCGAACACGCCGCGCAGCAGGGTGTAGACGATGCCGAGCGGGCCGAGGATGCCGGCCACGATCGCGCCGCCCACGCTGGTGATGCCGCCGAGGTAGGCCACCGCCAGCACCTGCAGCCCCGCGAAGACGCTGAACGACTCCGCGGAGAGCTGGCCGCGGCTGAACCCGATCAGACAGCCCGCGATGCCGGCGATGAACGCCGAGATCGCGAAGCCGATCAGCTTCGTCTTGCGGACGTCGATGCCGCTCGACGCCGCCGCGCGCTCGTTGGCGCGCACCGCGAGGAAGGCCCGCCCGGTGTCCCCGGACGCGGCCCGGATGAACACCCAGACCAGGATCGCGGCGATGACCAGCACCGTGAGGGAGAAGGCCATCCGGGACAGGTCGCGCCCTTCGCGGACACCGAGGTTCAGCCCGAACAGCGTGGCGTCGGCGATCGGGTTCCCCTCGGGCGGGCTCAGTGTGTAGTTGTTGAACACGAACCGCTCGATGGCGAGCGCCGCCGCGATCGTGATGATCGCGAGCTGGGCGCCGCGGATCCGGAAGGCGGGCAGGGCGACGAGCATCCCGAGCGCCGTCGCCACGAGCGCGGAGAGGACCAGCGAGATCGGGAACGGGATGCCCCACTGGCTGGTCATCTTCGACAGGGCGAACCCGGCGGCTCCCGCGAAGGCGCCCTGCGCCAACGAGATCTGCCCCAGGTACCCGGTGAGCACCACGTAGGACAGGGCCAGCAGCATCACGATGATCGACGTGGTGATGCCGAAGCGCCAGGTGCCCTGGGTGAACGACAGCGCCGCCACCCCCACGACCAGCATGATCACGGCGGGGATCGGCTTGAACCGCGGGATCGACACGTCGGGCAGCCGGATGGTCTGCAGCGAGCCGCGAGACGGCAGCCGCTTGCCCTGCACGAACAGGATGACCATCACGACGGCGAACGGGATGACCTGGTCGAGTCCGGACTGCGCCCACTGCGGCCAGAACGGCTTGGTGATCAGCAGGTTGATCAGCGACTGGAAGGCGCCCATCAGCAGCGCCGCGACCACGACGACGGCGATCGACTCCATGCGGGCCACGAGCAGCACCGCCAGGGCCGGGACCACGAGCAGGGTGTAGTTGTCCGCGTTGAGGCCGGTCAGCGAGCTGCCCAGCATGACGGCGATGGTGCCGAGCATGATCGCGACGACCTGCGCGACGGCGGCCAGCCGGTCCGGCGAGAAGCCCATCAGGACCGCGGCGCGCTCGTTCTCCGACGCCGCGCGGGTGGCGACCCCGGCCCGGGTGAAGCGCAGGTACGCCCAGACCGCGGCGGCGAGCAGCACCATGATCGCGGCCATGATGAGCTCGCGGGTCGGGATCTCCGCGCCGAGCAGGGGGAACGAGCCCTCGGGGATCAGGGTGTCGACGTCGATGTTGTTGGGGCCGAACCGCAGCACCACCAGGGCCTGCAGGGTGATCATCACCGCGACGGACACGACCACCTGGGCCAGGACCGGGGCGTGGCGCACCGGGCGGAAGATCACGTAGTGCACGAGCAGACCGAGCAGGAACGCCATCGCCAGGCCGATCAGGGCGGCGACCGCGACCGGGGGGCGGCGCTCGAGCTCGATCGACCCGATGGGGAACACCAGGGTGCCGTCCAGGCGGAGCTGGGCGAACACGAACGCGCCCCACATGGCCATGGCGCCCTGGGCGAAGTTGATGATGCCGGTGGCGCGGTGCACCAGCAGGAGGCCGGTACCGAGACCGATGTAGATGGCACCCAGTCCCAGACCGAGGACCACGAACTGCAGGATCGTCCCCACAGGAGATTCCTTCCTCGAAGGTACGGGCGGATCCCCTGCGGGACAGGGGATCCGCCCGAGGGCGGACTAGGCCGCGCTCATCTTCGACGGGTCGAGGGCGATGAACCCGTTCGGGTCGACCGGCTTCATCGTGCCGTCCGGCTGGACCTCGAAGAAGATCGCCTCGTTGCTGCAGGAGGCGGGCCGGTTGGCCCACTGCTGCCCGTCACAGGTGACGTTCGGACCGGCGAAGGTCGGCATGTCCTTCACGGCCTTCATGCCCGCGGTCACGCTCTCCGGGGTGATGTCGCCCTGGATGCCCTTCAGCACGTTCGCCAGGTTGACCATGCCCGCGAAGGAGTAGAGCGAACGCGCGGACTGCTGGTCGCCGCGGTCGATCTCCTCCATCGAGGAGGCGAAGTCGTCGAGCTGCTGCCGGACCTCGGCGGGGGCGTTCGACTTCGCGGCCGGGACCCACACGCGGGGCTGGACGATCGCGCCCGCCGCGTCGGCGCCCATGTCGGCGATGAACTGCGAGCAGGAGCCCGCGAAGAGCGACCCGTCGTAGCCCTGGGCCCGCAGCGCCTTGAACAGGCCGGTGCAGCCGTCCTCGGTGAGCGCGATGATGCCCGCGACGTCGGGGTTGGTGGACAGCTCCGTGGCGGCCATGACGTTGAAGTTCATGTTGTTGCCGGGCACGTAGAGCGGGGTGACGTTCATGCCGAGGTTCTTCGCCGCGGGCATGACCAGCTTGTCCACGTAGCCGTGGCTGGGCGGGCCGTCGGTCACCGCCAGCGAGGCGTTCTTCTTGCCGATCTGGTTCAGGATCGTGACCATGCCCAGCGCGCTGGTCTCCAGCGGGCCGGAGAAGTAGAAGGACTGGCCCCAGGGCAGCGCGTCGACGACGGCGGTCGCGCCGAGCTCGCCGATGATCGGGATCTGGGCCGCGGTGAGGACGGGGACCGCGCCGCCGACCGAGCCGTCGTAGGCGTCGAACACCGCGACGACGTTCTCGGTCACGAACTGGTTGGCGCAGTTGACCGCGGTCTCCGGGCTGCCGTCGCCAGCACAGAGGTCGATCTTGAGCGGCCTGCCGTTGATGCCGCCCAGCTTCTCGTTGACGTAGCGCTCGGCCGCCTCGGCGCCGTAGCCGGTCTGGGGGTACGCGGTGGCGCCGTCCATCGGCGCGAGCACGCCGACCAGCACCGGTTCGCCGCTGAGGCCGCCCGTGGCGTCGGACGAGCCCTCGCCGGAGCTGCAGCCGGCGAGAGCGAGGGCCACGGCCGCGAACGAGGCGACGGCGGCGAGTGTTCTCTTCATCGAGATCCAATCCCTTCGGCGGAACACGCCGGTGTGATCGTCGGGGGATCTGCCCGGGGGCAGGGGGAGAGCCGTGCTTACGTGATTGTGACGTCGGCGTCAGGTGACAGCATCGACCGTGACCTGCGTCATGTCAACGCCAGATGTCCGGATGGATCGCCTGATCAGAGCCGGTACGAAACTGTGATGCTGATGTCACAGTCGGTGCACTGTCAGTGGAGGAGCGTGACCCGGCCGAGTCAGCTGCCGAGCCCTGCGGCCTTGAGTCCCAGGGCCCGGGCACGGTCGACGTCGTAGTTCTTGCGGGTGACGAGGCGCTGGGCGTAGAGCCCGCCGCCGGACTGGATGTTGGTGACCAGGTGCCAGCCGCCGTAGGCGTCCGCCGTCGTGTCGCGGATCGCGTGGAAGAGCGTGGAGCGGTACCGACCGGAGATCCCGCCGCCCGTGCTCATGTACTTCTCGAGGTAGGGCTGCAGTGTCGAGTTCTCGAAGTCCGCCATCGACGGCGCGGTGACCACGGCCCCGCCCGCGATGTCGTGCAGGTGGCGCACCATCACGCCGAACTGCGAGGCGCCCTGGTACTTCGTGACGTTGGTGAACATGTCGTCCGGGTAGAAGTAGCCCTCGGGAGTGCTGTGCGCGTTGGAGATCGCGGCCTCGAGCCCCGCGCGCAGCAGCGTCGCGTGGATCATCATCTCGTCGATCTTCTCGCGGACGTGGGAGACCTTCGCCGTGCCGTTGGCCTCGGCGATCAGCAGCGCGAGACCGACCAGCTCGTCGGCCTGCTGCACCATGAAGGAGATGCCGCCGAGGCGCTCCCACAGGCCCAGCGAGTGCGCGAACACCGCGGCGTGCTCGGTCTCGCCGTCGAGGAAGACGCGCTCGTTCGGGACGAACACGTCGTCGAAGATGCACATCGAGTCCGGCATCGACTCGTGGCTGGACACCGGGTAGTCGCGCGGGTCGCCGTGTAGCGGGTGGTAGGTGGTGTTGGTGATGTGCACGCCGGGGGAGTTGACCGGGATCGCGCAGGCGATCGCGTAGTCCTCCTCGCCGGGGCGCATGGTCTTGGTCGGCATCACCATGAGGTCGTGGCCCAGCGCCGCGCCGCTGATGTGCAGCTTCGCGCCCCGGACCACCACGCCGTCGGCGCTGCGGGAGACCACGCGCACGTAGGCGTCGGGGTCCTCCTGCTTGCCCGGGTGCAGGCTGCGGTTGCCCTTGGCGTCGGTGATGCACTCGGTGATGCGGATGTCCTCGCGGCGGGCCTTCTCCACGTAGGCCTCGATGCGCGGGATGTACTGCGGGACGGACCCCGCGAGGCGCCCCGCGGCGACCAGGACGGTCATCAGCGACTGGTAGGTGACGTTGAGGACCAGGTCGAGCTCCATGAGCTCGGGGATCCGGTCGCGCAGCTCCTGCGCGGTGCGCGGGGCCGAGATCACGGGGTTCACCGCGTCCGGAGCGGACGAGTAGTACTTGTCGTAGCCGTCGGCGACGGCGTTCAGCGGGGCGGAGAGACCGGGTTCGAGGTCCATGTCCTCGACGAGCCTGCCCTGGAAGTAGACCTTCCGGCCGTCCTTGAGCGACTCCTTGTACTCCTGGCCGGTCAGCATGCGTGTGCGCTCCGAATCGTCGGCGGATGGACGACGGCGGGCCGGGTGCCGCGGGGTACCGGGCTAGTGATTGTGACGTCGTCGTCATACGGCAGGATCAACGGTGACGCCGGTCATGTCAAGCGTCTGTTTCGAACACTTCGGCAGCTCACGAGCGGTACACAAATGTGAGATTGACACCGACGTCACATCGGTTGCATGGTTCGTGCCGTGGACGCAGAGCAGCGTGAACCCGAGTTCGGCTGGACCGAGGAGCATCGCGCCCTGCGCGCCACGGTTCGGGATGTGCTGGCCGATCGGGCCCCCGTCGCGCGGTCGCGCGAGCTGGCCGAGGCGGGGGAGCGGCACGATCCCGGACTGTGGGTCGCGCTGGCGCGGGACGTGGGGGTGCAGGGCCTCGCCCTGCCGGAACGCTTCGGCGGTTTCGGCGGGACCCTGCTGGACCTCGCGATCGTCGTCGAGGAGATGGGGCGGGTGCTGCACGGCGGCCCGTTCCTCTCGACCGCGGGGCTCGCCGTGCCCGTCCTGCTGCAGAGCGAGGACGAC
>NZ_JACBXB010000154.1 GCF_013870575.1 Pseudonocardia pini | reverse complement strand
GCGCAGCGCGCGGAGCCGACCGTGGGCGCGGTGCCGCGGTGGGCGGCCGCCGCGCTCATCGTGTCCCAGCCGCTGCACGTGGTCTTCGCGACGGTCGTGCCGAACCCGCTGCTCGACGCGCTGGCCTGGGTCCTGACCGCCGTGGGATTCGTCGCGGTGGCGGCGACACCACCCGGACGGAGCAGCGCCGTGTGATCGATGTCGGGGGGCCCGCGGGGACGGGAGGGGCTAGGGTTCCCCCGTCCCACGTCGGCTGCCCTGCCTCTGTCCGAGGAGATCCCCGCGTGCCCGATCACCGCCCCCAGACCATCGCCTACCCCGGACCGGGGTCACGCCCCTTCCGGCGCGACCCGGAGACCCTGGCGCCGCACGTCATCGTGCTCTTCGGGGCCACGGGCGACCTGGCCAAGCGCAAGCTGCTGCCCGGTCTGGCCTACCTGTCCGAGTCGGAGCTGACGCCGTCGATCCGGATCGTCGGCACGGCGATGGAGGACCTGTCCACGGACGAGTTCCGCCAGATCGCCAAGAACGCCGTGCAGAACTTCGGCACCCACCGCCTCGCCGAGGAGGACTGGGCGGACTTCTCCGAGAAGCTGACCTACGTGCCCCAGGGCGCGGGTCCCGAGGCGCTCACGGCCGCGGTGAAGGAGGCCGAGACCCTCCTCGGCGAGGACACCAAGCGGCTGCACTACCTCTCGGTGCCGCCGAAGGCCGCGAAGGCCGTGATCTCCATGCTGCGAGACGCCGACCTGGTCGACCGCTCGCGGGTGATCATGGAGAAGCCGTTCGGGCACGACTTCCCGAGCGCGATCGAGCTCAACGACTACGTGCACACCGTCTTCGACGAGACGCAGATCTTCCGGATCGACCACTTCCTCGGCAAGGAGGCGGCGCAGAACATCCTGGCGTTCCGCTTCGCCAACGGGCTGTTCGAGCCGATCTGGAACCGCAACTTCATCGACCACATCCAGATCGACATCCCGGAGACCCTCGGGCTCGACGCCCGGGCGAACTTCTACGAGTCCACCGGCGCGTACAAGGACATGGTTGTCACGCACCTCATGCAGGTGATGGCGTTCGTGGCGATGGAGCCGCCCACGGCCCTGGAGCCGCGGGCGATCTCCGAGGAGAAGAACAAGGTCTTCCGGTCGATGCTCCCGGTGCACCCGTGGGACGTCGTGCGCGGGCAGTACACCGGCTACCGCGAGGAGGAAGGCGTCGCGCGGGACTCGGACACCGAGACCTTCATCGCGCTCAAGGTCGGGCTGGACAACTGGCGCTGGGCGGGCACCCCGTTCTACCTGCGGACCGGCAAGAAGATGGCCGAGGGCCAGCGGATCATCTCGATCGCCTTCAAGGAGGCGCCGCGGACGATGTTCCCCACGGGCTCGGGCGTCGGCACCCAGGGGCCGGACCACCTGACATTCGACCTGGCGGACTCCTCGAAGGTCTCGCTGTCCTTCTACGGCAAGCGTCCCGGACCCGGGATGCGGCTCGAGAAGCTGTCGATGCAGTTCTCGACCCAGGAGACCGAGTCCGCGGGCGACGTCCTGGAGGCCTACGAGCGGCTGATCCTCGACGCGATGCGCGGCGACCACACCCTGTTCACCACCGCCGAGGGCATCGAGTCGCTGTGGGAGCGGTCCACCCCACTGCTGGAGGACCCGCCGCCGGTCAAGAACTACCCGCCCGGCTCGTGGGGCCCCAACGCGATCCACCAGCTCATCGCCCCCAACGCCTGGCGCCTGCCCTTCGAGCGGGCGTGGCGGGAGAAGAAGCCGTAGCTCTCTCCTCCCGCGTCGGCGCTGTGGTGGAGGACCACGGTGGTCGACGGCGCTGGTCGGGCTGGGCCGCTTCGCCGAAGGGGTGAGGGGGCGGCTGGGGGTCCCTCGAACGCCGGTCGATGGTCTCCCGCCGGTAGCGGGGCCCGAGGCGCGCGCCGCTCGCGAGGTCGGGTCGCGTGCCCGCACCGGTTGGTGGGTGGTCGTGGTGACGGGGGCGCCGGGTCTGCGGCAGGGCCGGTGTCTCGGGTGGGCGTCGCTGACGGGCCGCGGCGGTGAACGAGCCTCGTCGGCTCGCGGCGCGGTCGTGGTGGGCGGGGTGTCTCCACGGGTCTGACGTGGTGTCGTCCGTGCCGCCGGAGAGTGCTGGTCGATGGTTCATCGCCGAGGGTGGGCGATCGGGGCCTGCGCGTGTGTGGGTGTGTTCGGGGTGGATGGGTCCACGGTGGCACGGGCCTGCTGCGGCTTCGCGGTGGCGAGGGGCTCCGTCGGCCGGAGACGCCGTCGTGGTGGTGCGGATCTCGGACCGGTGAGAGCGCCCGTCGCTGTTTTCGCTGATCAGCGTCAGGGGCGTCGAGGGTGCGACGGCGTCGTCGCCGAAGGGTGGCCTGGGAGCGGTCAGTGGCATTGTCTGCCCAGCTCAGGGCGGTAGAATCGAATGTATGTTCGCCTCCGAGGAGATGTCGACCGCCGTCATGGCGGACGTCTCGTCGTGGCTGCGGATAGAGGCGCAGGTCGGGTCGCTCGCCGAGGCGGTGGAGGCGGTCGGCGGGGTCGAGGCGGCCTTCCGCGAGCTGGGTCGTGACCTCGCGGAGAACCTGGGTGGAAGGGCCGATTCCGCGAGCCTCGACGACACCGCCCTGATCGATCTCATCTCGGTGGAGGAGCGGCTGTCCCGCGTCCACGCGGCGCGTCGCACCCGGTTGGTCGCCGAGCTGGCGCGACGCCGCCCCGGGGACGAGCGCGGGGTGTCCTCGGACGACACCGCCGCCGGCTTCTCTCGCTGGGCGCCCGACGAGCTGGGCTGCGCCCTCGGGCTCTCCCGGACGACGGCGCGGGCGCGGCTGGTGGAGGCCGCGCGACTCGAAGGTCTCTTCCCGGACACCCTCCGGGCGTGGGAGCAGGGCCGGATCGACGAGACCCGCGCCCGGATCGTGCACGACGCCACCCTCGTCCTCGCCGACGACGACCTCGCCCGCGCGGTCGAGCCGCTGGTCCTGCCGGAGGCCTCGCAGCAGACCTGGGCGCAGGTGCGCGCCTGCGCCCGCGAGGCGGTCCTGCGAGTCGACCCGGAGGGTGCGAACCGGCGGCACCATGAGGCACGCAAGCGCCGTCTCGTCGATGTGTACGCCGAGGACGACGGCATGTCCGCCCTCCGAGCCGTCCTGCCCGCCACCGAGGCGGACGCCGTCTGGCACCTGCTGACGAACCTGTCCAAGAGCCTCACCGACGACCGCACCCTCGACCAGCGGCGCGCCGACCTCGTCGCGGACCTGCTGCTCGGCCGCCTCACCGTGACCGACCTCCGCTCCACGAACACCACCGGCACAGGCTCCCCCGCCACCGCCACCGCCACCGCCACCGCCACCGCCGCCATCTCCACCGCCACCGCCACCGCCACCGCCGCCATCTCCACCGCCACCGCCACCGGCTCCGCTTCCGTCGACACCTGCACCGCCTGCACCGCCTGCACCGCTACGGACGGTGGTGCTGCCTGCAGCACCACCGATGCGTGCACTGTCGGCGGCGCGACTGACGGTTGTGCCGCGGCTGATGGTCGTGCTGTGGCTGATGGTTGTGCCGCGGCTGACGGTTGTGCCACGACCGGCGGCTCTGCCATCACCGGCGGGTGCGCTGCCACCGACGGATGCGCCACCACCGAGGAGGGTGGCTGCGGTGTGGGTGCGCGGCCGTCTCGATCGGGCCGCACCACGCGGACGTCGGTACAGGTCGTGGTGGGGATCGACACCTTGACCGGCGCGTCGGACCAGCCCGGCCACCTCGTCGGGTACGGGTCGATCCCGGCCGACCTCGCTCGCGAGGCCGCGCTCGACGGGGTGTGGCGCCGGTTGGTCGCCGATCCGCTCTCCGGAGCACTGCTCGACCACGGCCGCACCTCCTACCGGCCGCCGAAGGCCCTGGCGGACTTCGTGCGAGCCCGGGACCAGGTGTGCCGGTTCCCGACCTGCCGTCGGCGGGCGGTCGACGCCGACCTCGATCACCGTCGCCGCTGGGCGGACGGTGGCGTGACCTCGGCCGAGAACCTGAGCGGGTACTGCCCGCACCACCACAGGCTGAAGGAACAACCCGACTGGGAGGTCCTGGCCCATCCCGACGGCGTCCTGACGTGGATCACCCCGACCGGCCACCGTCACGTCAGTCGCCCGCACGACTACCGGCCGCACACGTCACGTCCGCCCGATCCCACCCCGGCCCCGCGATCGACCCTGCCAGCCCTCCTCGCCGGGTCGATACCGCAGGCTCCTGACCAGGAACTTCCTGACTTCTAGCTCCGCCGCCCGGGGACGTTGGTGGAACCGGGGGTCGTGTGACGACACGACGTGATCGATCGTGATGGGTGAGGACCTCTCGGAGTGGTGTGGAGCTGTCTGACGGCATCCGCCCCGACTCCGGGAGGTCCTCGTGCTCCCCGCTAACGCGGCTTTGACCCCACGTGCCCGATTACGACTGGCGCGTCTGATCGTCGACGAGCATTGGCCGGTCTCGGTGGCTGCGGCCCCGCTTCCAGTTGTCGTAGCGCACGGCGAAGCGGTGGGCCGACGCCGCCGAAGGCCCCGCCGGGACGTTCGACCGCTCCTCCCGGCCCCATCGCAGCCCGAACACGACCCCCGAGCCGGTCAAGCGGAAGATCGTGCACCTGTGGCTCGAGCAGCGCCTGGGCCCGTCGAGGTCGCCGCCCGCGTCGGTGTGGCGGCAGCCTCTACCGCCCACCAGGTCCTGCGCCGCTGCCGGATCAACCGCCTCACCTGGTTGGACCCCGCCTCGGGTGAGCCGATGCGCCGCGATGAGTACCCCGCCCGAGGATGCTCCACGTCGATGTGAAGAAGCCCGGCACCATCCCCGACGGCGGGCACCGCGGGAGTAGGTGCACGTCGATACCCTGCCGGCCGGGACCGGCGTCGAGGCGGCGGCGACAGCTCCCTGCACATGCCGACCACTCCCGACTCGCCACCAGCGAGATCCACACCGAGGGGCAGGGCGTCGCCGCGGCCGGGCCGGGGCCCGAGCACAGGTCCGCTGCGCCGCAGGACAGCACCTTCCACCTACGCCACCGCGAACGATCGCGCGCTGGGACATGCGGATCGCTCGCCCCACGTCATCGCCGACGAGCGCTCCACGAGACACGCACGGCCGCCTCAGCGGTCCCAGAGCGGGTGGGGGTCCCGGCCTGCGGACATGATGAAGCGGTCTCGCCAGGACACGTCGGCGGGGACCGGGGTGAGGGGCTCGCCGAAGTAGCCCAGCTCCCGCCAGCGGTCATGGTCCTTGGCGGTGTGGTCGTGGAGGGTGCGGGCGAGGTCCTCGGTCAGCGGGTTGACCGAGCCACGGTGCACCGACACCTCGTGGGCCGCGACCGCGACGGCCACGGCGCGGCGCCAGAGCAGGTCCTCGTCCGTCGCACCCGCCGCCGCCCTCGTGACCACCTCGGCCGCCCGCGCCGCCACGGCGGCGAGGTCGCGCCGCGGCTCCAGCGGCTCGACGGGCTCGGGGTCGGCCCCGGACAGCTCCACGGCCAGCGCGAGGTCCCGGGCGATGTGGTGGCGCACCAGCACCTCCAGCGGCCCGGGGCCCGGTCCCTCCGGCACCTCGGGGACCCGCAGCCGCCACTGGTCCTGACCCACGCCGGTGAGCACCTGGACCCACACCCGCTCCGCCTCGACGAGACATTCCGCAGCCCGCAGCATCCGCACCTCCCTGTGCCGGTGGAGGGCAGCAGAGCACAGGTCGGCGCGCGGATGGGCCGGATGGAGCACACTGAGACACCTGTGTCAGGAGTGGCGCTCCCGAACCGGCTCCCGCACCGCCTCCCACACGGACACGTGCGAGGCACTCCGCCCGGTGAACGCCGACCGGTCCCACCAGCCCCAGCGCTCCCGCAGCCGCATGCCCGCCAGGCGGGCCATCAGGTCCAGCTCCGCGGGCCACACGTAGCGGAACGGGATCGAACGCCGTACACCGTCCGTGACGTGATGCGACCACATCCGCTGCGCGGCCGGGTCGTCCACGTCGTACTCGTCGTAGCCCACGCCCCGCGCGTCGTGCCGGAACACGCGGAAGCGCTCGCCGGGCCGGACCTGCGGCACCCCGGTCTCGACGACGAAGCAGCCCCCCGGCCGCAGGTGCCGGGCCGCGTTGGCGAACGTCGCGACCTGGGCGTCCTGTGTGGTCACGTTGCCGATGGTGTTGTATACCAGGTAGACGAGGTCGAACTCGCCCGGCACCCGGGTCGAGGTGTAGTCGCCGACCACCACGGGCAGGTCGGCGCCGCCGGGCTTGGCCCGCAGCTGCGCCACCATCGCCGCGGACAGGTCGATCCCGTGCACCTCGACCCCCCGCGCCCGCAACGGGAGGGCGATCCGCCCGGTGCCGACCGCGAACTCCAGGGCACGCCCGCCGAGCGCGGCGAGGAACCCGGACTCCAGGGCGAGGTGCTCGGGGGTGAACCGGACGTCGTCGTCGGAGTCGTAGTGCTCCGCCACGCCGGGTCCGAACCGGTCGGTCGTCTCCACGCCACCAGACCAGCACAGGACGTGGAGACGACGCGACCGGTTTCAGCGCAGGTGGTGGACCTCCGCCACGCCGTAGACCGGGGTCGGTATGCCCTCTTGGCGGGCCTTGAGCTGCAGGGCGAGGTAGAGCGAGTAGTGGCGGCTCTGGTGCAGGTTGCCGCCGTGGAACCAGAGCGCCTCCTGCTGCGTCGGCTTCCACATGTTGCGCTGCTCGCCCTCCCACGGGCCGGGGTCCTTCGTGGTGTCGGAGCCCAGCCCCCACACCTTCCCGACCTTGTCCGCGACCTCCTGGCTGATCAGGTCCGCGGCCCAGCCGTTCATCGAGCCGTACCCGGTCGCGTAGACGACGAGGTCCGCCTCCAGCTCGGTGCCGTCGGAGAGCTGGACGGCGTGCTCGGACAGCGAGACGACCTGGCCCTGGACGAGCTTCACGTCCCCGTTCGCGACGAGGTCCGCCGCACCGACGTCGATGTAGTAGCCCGAGCCGCGGCGCAGGTACTTCATGAACAGGCCGGAGTCGTCGTCGCCCCAGTCGTGCCGGAACCCGGCGGCCTCGAGCCGGTCGTAGAACTCCTGGTCCCGTTCCTTGATCGCCGCGTACACCGGCTGCTGGAAGGTGTGCATGATCCGGTACGGCAGCGACGCGAAGATCATGTCGGCCTTCTGCGTGGTCACCCCCGCGGCCACGGCGCGCTCGGAGTAGAGGTCACCGAGGCCGAGGTCCATCAGCGAGTCGGACCTCACGATGTGCGTCGACGAGCGCTGCACCATCGTCACGTCCGCGCCGACCTCCCACAGCGCCCCGCAGATGTCGAAGGCCGAGTTGTTCGACCCGACGACGACGACCTTCTTGCCCTTGTAGGCGTCCGGACCGGGGTGCTTCGAGCTGTGGTGCTGCTCGCCCTGGAAGACGTCCTGACCGGGGATCTCCGGCACGTTCGGCTTGCCGGACATGCCCGTCGCGAGCACGAGCTGCTTCGGGTGCAGCGTGATCTCCTCGCCGTCCCGGTCGAGGACGACGGTCCACTCCTCCCCGTCGTACGACGCCGACCTGCACGTCGTCTTCGACCAGTAGGTCACCTCCATGACCTTCGTGTAGAACTCGAGCCAGTCCGCGATCTTGTCCTTCGGCGCGAACACCGGCCAGTTCCTCGGGAAGTCCAGGTACGGCAGGTGGTCGTACCAGACCGGGTCGTGCAGGCAGAGGGACTTGTACCGGCTGCGCCACTGGTCGCCGGGCCGGTCGTACCGGTCGACGACGACGTGGGACACCCCGAGCTGTCGCAGCCGCGCCCCGAGCGCGATACCGCCCTGACCACCGCCGACCACCACGACGTACGGCTCCCGGGTGCGACCCAGCTCCTCGGACTCCGCGCGCCGCGCCTCCGCCCAGGTCACCCGGTCGCGGTTCGCGCCGTGCTCGGCGCCCATCGGGCGGGCCTCGCCCATCGGCTCCTCGTGGCCCTTGAGCTCGTAGAGGGTGGTGAGCAGGGTCCAGGCGCCCTCGTCGTTGAGGCGCAGGTGCCCGCGGCCGCGCCCGACGGCCGTCTCGAAGGCGATCCAGGCGTCGACGATCCCGTCGGCCTCGGTCGGCTCCTCGGTGGTGTGGAAGTTCCGGGCGTCCGTCGAGTCCATCGTGGACCTCAGCAGGTCGGCCACGCCCTCGCGGTTCTCGACCGTCTTCAGGTTCCAGGTGAACGCCACCAGGTCCCGCCAGAACGACGTCGTCGCGAAGAGTCCGGCCGCGCGCTCGGCGTCCCGGGTGGCGAGCGCGGCCTCGAAGTCCGCGAGCCAGGCGTCGACCCGTTCCTGCGTGGTGGTGCCCGTCTCGAGGGTCTGGGTCATGCGGACCTCCCTGTCCGTGCGACGTGCCTGCGGTGCGTGGGGTGAGTGTGGTGCGTGCCACACCACTTCACCTCCGGCCCGGCGCCGCCGCAAGGGTTGCAGCACCGTTGCAGCGCCGCGATGTGGCAGCGTGGGGTGGGTGACCTCTGCGCGCCGCATCGGGATCGGACTCGCCGCCGTCGGCAGGCCCGCGATCACCTCGGCGGCCGACCGACCGGCGGCGAGATCGTTGGTCCCGATGTGCAGGACGACGTCCGTGGCGCCCGGCACCGCGTCCACGTCCGTGTCGTAGCGGGCGGCCGGAGCCTGCCCGGTCGAGCCGGTGACCAGCTGGTTCGCCGCGATCCCCGCATTGAGCACCGGCATGGTGAGCGCGCCGGTGAGGCGGGTGGCGAGGGCGTCGGACCAGCGCTGGTCGCCGGTGCTCCCGACCCCGTCGGTGATCGAGTCGCCCACCAGGACGACCGCCCGTTCGGTCCGCGGAGTGAGCACGTCGACGCCGGAGAGCACCGACCACGCGCCCACCGGATGGGTGAACGGGCGGCCGGAAGGATCGTCGACGGCGTCGCCGGGCTCGGAGACGTACGAGGTCGTGAGGGCGACGGGGTGCACCGAGACGGTGGCGGGCGCCGTCGGCAGGAAGAGGCTGACGGCGATCGGCCGCGCCCGCT
>NZ_JACBXB010000153.1 GCF_013870575.1 Pseudonocardia pini | reverse complement strand
GGAGCTGCTGCCGGGGCTGCCGCTCATGGGTGGCCTGGCGAGCGCGGGCGCCGACCGCCTGCTGCTCGACGGCGAGGTGGTCCCGGGCGGTGCGGTGGGCGTCCTGCTGGGCCGTGGCGCGGGCGTGCGCACGGTCGTCAGCCAGGGGTGCAGGCCGATCGGGCCGCCGATGGTCGTCACCGGCGCGCAGGGGAACCTGTTGCTCGAGCTCGCGGGGGAGCCGGCGTTCGCCCGGCTGGGCGCGATCGTGTCGGGGCTGCCGCCGGAGGAGCAGAAGCAGGTCTCCACCGGGCTGCACCTCGGCGTGGCGATCGACGAGTACGCCGACGAGCACGGTCGCGGGGACTTCCTCGTGCGCGGGGTCCTCGGGATCGACCCGGAGGAGGGCGCGGTCGCGGTGGGCGACGTCGTGGAGGTCGGTCGGACCGTCCGCTTCCAGGTGCGCGACGCCGCCGGTGCGGGGGAGGACCTCGCCGCCCTGCTCGCCGACCTGCCGCCGGTGCGGGGCGCGATCCTGTTCTCCTGCAACGGCCGCGGGACGACGATGTTCCCCGACGCCGGCCACGACGTCGGCGTCCTGCGCGCCGCGCTCGGCACCGTCCCCGTGGCGGGGTTCTTCGCCGCGGGCGAGATCGGGCCGGTGGGTGGGCGAAACCACCTGCACGGCTTCACCGCCTCCGTGCTGGCCTTCGAGTAGGACGCGCACCGGGCCCGGGCCGCCACTCGCGACCCGGGCCCGTCCGTGCCGACCGCTCACACGGCCGTCTACCCCCCGGCATCCGCTCGAGATCGGCGGGACGTCATTGCCGGTGCGGTCGCGGATCCGCTCCCCAGCTCACCGCGACCGCTGCGGCCGGTGCTCCCCAGCACCGGCTGCAGGTGCTCAGATGCCCGAGTTCGCCCCGCTCGCGGCGACCGCGTTCTGCGAGACGCCGCCCGAGCTGAGGATCCCGCCGATGTTCACGGTGGGGTTGACCTGCAGGTTCAGCCCCAGAAGCCCGCCGCCCTGCGCCGCGCGCTTCGAACCGCCGCCGTGTCCGCCGGACTGCTGGATCCCGGAGTTCGCCGCGCTGTCCGAGTGGGCGGTCTGGGTGACCGGGCCCGAGTTCGCGATGCCGCCGACGTTGACGGCCGGGTTCACCTGGACCAGCGCCTCGACGAGGTCGCCCGCCTGGAAGGACTCCTGCCCGCCGCTCGGGCCGTGCCCGTGTCCGCCGGACTGCTGGATGCCGGTGTTCGCGGGGCTCGCGGCGTACGCGGTCTGGGTGACGGGGCCGGAGTTCAGGATGCCGCCGACGTTGAGTGCCGGGTTCACCTGTGCGAGGGCCCCGACGAGGTTGCCGCCCTGGGCGGCGCGCTGCCCGCCGTGCCCGTGTCCGCCGGACTGCTGGATGCCGGTGTTCGCGGGGCTCGCGGCGTACGCGGTCTGGGTGACGGGGCCGGAGTTCAGGATGCCGCCGACGTTGAGTGCCGGGTTCACCTGCGCGAGCGCCCCGACCACGTCGCCACCCTGCACGGCGCGCTGACCGCCGCCCGGGTGGCCGCAGTCGTGACCGTGCTCGTGGGCGTGACCGGTCTCGGCGTTCGCCACCCCCGTGACCCCGAGGGTCAGCGGGAGGCCGAGCGCACCGGCTGCGACGAGACGGAGGGCGGAGGTGCTCAGCATGCGGGTCATCGGGGCTCCTTCGGGCACGCCGCATCGACCGGCCACAGTGGACCCTGGCGGCCCACCGCGCCGGGTGCGACCTGATCGCTACCGGGGGGTGTGTCCGGTGGACGTCGATCACGCGCACCCGGACGATCACTCCAACGAGGCTCACTCGATGGAGGTACGGCGGTGACGGAGAAGTGATGTCGATCTCTTGCCGTTAACGCCCGACCACCCTCGTCACACGATCGGGTGTCCTAGGGCGTTGATCCGATCGGCGCAGCGTGACGGCTCAGCGCACCGTTCGGAAGAAGGTCTGCAGCTCGTCCACCAGGGTCTCGGGCTGCTCCAGCGAGGCGAAGTGGCCGCCTGCGACCGGCGTCGAGAAGTGCCGGATGTCCACGAACCGGCGCTCGAGCCAGTGCCGGGGCAGCCGGGTCATCTCGTGCGGGAACTGCGAGATGCCGGTGGGGACCTCGACGGTCTCCATCCGCGGCTTGCGGAAGCTCTCCCAGTACAGCCGGGCGCTGGAGGCCGCGCTGGCGGTCAGCCAGTAGAACATCACGTTGTCCAGCAGGCGGTCCCGCGAGATCACGTTCTCCGGATGGCCCGCGCAGTCCGTCCAGTCCCAGAACTTCTCGGCGATCCAGCAGGCCTGCCCGACCGGCGAGTCCGTGAGCCCGTAGCCGAGGGTCTGCGGCCGGGTGGACTGCTCGGCCGAGTAGCCGGTGCCGGAGACCTTGAACCGCTTGGCGAACAGCAGCGCCTCCTTCTCCGGCTTCGACAGTGGGCGACGCTCCTCGGCGGGCGGGGCCTCCGAGAGGGGCATCGTGAGGTGGATCCCCGCGAGGGCCTCCGGGATGCCGCTCGCCAGCGCCGCGGTGATCATCGAGCCCCAGTCGCCACCCTGTGCGCCGTAGCGGTCGTACCCGAGCCGGTCCATCAGCTGCGCCCACGCCGTGGCGATCCGCTCGACGCCCCACCCCGACACCTCGGGCTTGCCGCTGAACCCGAAGCCGGGCAGCGAGGGGATGACGACGTGGAAGGCGTCGGACGGGTCCTCCGGCTTGGTCAACGCGTCGATCAGGCCCACGTACTCGACGATCGACCCCGGCCACCCGTGCGTGAGGATCAGCGGCAGCGCGTCCTTGTGCGGGGACCGGACGTGCAGGAAGTGGACCTGCACGGAGTCGTCCCCGCCGCCGTCGAGACCCGTGACGAACTGCGGGTACGCGTTGATCTCGGCCTCGCACCGGCGCCAGTCGTACTCCTCGGCCCAGTACCGCGTGAGCCGCTGGGCGTAGTCGAGCGGCACCCCCTGCGTCCACCCGCCGACGGTCGCGGGCTCCGGCCAGCGGGTCCGCCGCAGCCGGTCGCGGAGATCGTCCAGCTCGGACTGGGGGACGTCGATACGGAACTCGCGCACGGGATCAGACTGGCACGCCGCGGGTCAAGCCGCCGTCTGCCACCAGGCTGGTTCCGTCGATCCGGCCTGCAGGCACCACGACGCTCCCGCGGGCTACCGCAGGGCGCGGGAGATGCCGCGGGCGGCGGCGAGGACGGCAGGCACGTAGGCGTGCGGGTTGGCCTCGACCGGGACCACGATCGACAGCGCCGCCACGACCCCCGCCGCATCCCGCACCGGCGTTCCGACGGACTGCGACACCAGCTCGATCTGCTGCACGCTGATCGCCACCCCCGTGCGCCGGACCTCGCCGAGCAGGTGCCGCAGGGCGGCGGGATCGGTGACGGTGCGCTCGGTGAACCTGCGGACGGGCGCGGCGAGGACACGCTCGACGAGCCCGGGCTCGGCGTGCGCGAGCAGCGCGAGCCCCACCCCGGTGGCGGTGGCGGGGAGCCGCGAGCCCGGCCCGCTCCGGATGCTGACGGCGTCGTGCGCGGACAGCCGCTCGACGTAGACGACCTCGGCGCCGTCGAGCACCGCGAGCTGCACGTTGTGTCGGGTCACCTCGTGCAGGTCCTCCAGGTAGGGCATCGCGCGCTCGCGCAGGCCCATGCCGCGCGGCGCGAGCGCGCCGACCTCCCACAGCCGTAGCCCGATCCGGTACTCCCCGGAGTCGGCCCGCTCCAGCGCTCCCCAGGCGGCGAGCTCGCCGACCAGCCGGTGGGTCGTCGTCAGCGGGAGCCCGGTCCGCCTGCTGATCTCCGTGAGCGTGAGGACGGGCGCGTCGGTCCCGAAGGCGCCCAGCACGTCCAGGACCCGCGCCGTCACCGTCGATCTCGCCACCCGGGCGATCCTTCCGCAGAGCGGAAGTCACGTCGAGGGGGAGCCGGGCCCGGGGCACGCTGTCCGGAGGGGTTCGGAAGGAGCGACATGACGTCGGCACCACGACAGCGCGAGAGCCGGTACGTGCGGCCTCGGGACACGCATCCGCCGCTCGACTCGCCGGAGTACCGCAGCACCGGCCTGCGGCACCCGACGCGCGCCCCGATCGTCGTCCCGCAGCGGCTGACGGAGGTGACCGGGCCGCTGCTCACCGGCCCGATCGGCCCGTCGGACCACGACCTCACCCGCCAGCACGCGGGGGAGCCGCAGGGTCAGCGGATCATCGTGACCGGGCGCGTCCTGGACTCCGACGGCAGGCCGGTGCCGGACACGCTCGTCGAGGTCTGGCAGGCCAACGCGGCAGGCCGGTACGCGCACAGGTCCGACGACTGGGCCGCCCCGCTCGACCCGAACTTCTCCGGCGGCGGCCGCGTGCTCACGAACGCCCTCGGCGAGTACTCCTTCACCACGATCAAGCCCGGCGCCTACCCCTGGGGCAACCACCCCAACGCCTGGCGTCCCGCGCACATCCACTTCTCCCTGTTCGGGCGGGCGTTCACCCAGCGGCTCATCACGCAGATGTACTTCCCGGCGGACCCGCTGTTCGCCTTCGACCCCATCTACAACTCGGCGCCGGAGGGCGCGCGGGAGCGGATGGTCTCGACCTTCGACATGGAGGCGACCCAGCCCGCGTGGGCGCTCGCCTACCGCTGGGACATCGTGCTGCGCGGCCGCGACCAGACGCCCTTCGAGGAGCCCCATGCCTGAGCTGACGCCCTCCCAGACGGTGGGCCCCTACCTGCGGCTCGGTCTCGACTGGGGCCCCGCCGGGCCCGCGGTCGTCCCCGAGGGCACGCCCGGCGCCGTCCGGATCACCGGGATCCTCTACGACGGCGAGGGCACGCCGATCACCGACGGCCTGGTCGAGACCTGGCAGGCCGATCCCGAGGGCCGCTTCCCCCATCCCGAGGGGGGCGGCTCCGACTTCCGGGGCTTCGGCCGCAGCTGCACCGACGACGAGGGCCGGTGGGAGGTCCGCACCCTGCTGCCCGGCGCGCTCCCGGGGGAGGCTCCGCACCTCGACGTCTCGGTGTTCGCCCGCGGTCTGCTCGACCGCGTCGTCACCCGGGTCTACCTGCCCGACCACCCGGCCAACGCGACGGACCCGGTGCTCGCGCTGGTCCCCGCGGAGCGCCGCGGCACCCTCGTGGCCGAGCGGGTGGGCGAGGCGGAGTACCGCTTCGACATCCGCCTGCAGGGCGAGGCCGAGACCGTGTTCCTGGACGTGTAGCGCGGTCTAGCGCACGTGCGCGAAGCTCACGGACCGGAACGTGAAGGTGCCCGAGTCGTCCCCGGACACCGAGTGCGGGCTGGTCCAGCGCGCCGCGTGGGCCGAGTCCGGCTCGCCCTCGGTGAGCTGCTCGGCGAGCTCGGCGCAGGACTTCGCCGACAGCAGCGCGACCGTGTCCGTGCGGTTCACCGACTCCGTCCACGCGGCGGGTCCGGTGGCCAGGGACTGCAGGTCGTAGCAGGTGCCGAGCTGCGGGTCGACGATCGCGTCGGACTGCGCGGCCCAGTCGCCGCCGTCCGACGTGCCGTTGAGCGCCACGTAGAAGCCCTCCGCGGTGGTGTCCGGCGCGCCCGGGGTGGCCGCACCCGCGGCCGTGGCGGCGCCCAGCCCCGCGATCGCCAACAGGGCCACCACTCCCAGTGTCACCGCCGTACGCCGCATGCCGCCCCCGATCGTGTCCACGCGTCACCCCGTCGGGGGCGACCGGTCTCACACCGTCAACGCGCGTGCCTCGACGCGGTGACGGGTAAGTCCGATCACAGCGTAGCGGGGCGGAAGATCTGCTCCGCTCACAGCGTTCACACAGGTGGGAGCGTGCTCGCTCTCATGTGGGAATGCGATAAATGATCTGTACCGGACGAGCCGGGCGGAGAGAGGTGATCGGGACCGTGGCGAGCAGAGCGATCACCGCGCCCGGGCCGCACCTTCCCTTCGCCGACCTGCTGGGCGTCCCGGCGCACCGCGTCCACACCCTCCGCGAGCGCTTCCCCCTGGTCGCCCAGCTGGCGCGCTACGCGATGGTGGGCGGGTTGGGCACCGCGGTGAACGCGGGGCTCTACCTGCTGGCCAGGCTCGTCCTGGGCCCGGTGCCCGCGAACCTCGTCGCGCTGGTGCTGAGCACCGCGGTGAGCACGGAGGTCAACCGCCGCTTCACGTTCGACGGCGCCACGGCCCACCGCTGGCGTGTGTACGTCCAGGACCTGGGGACCGTCGTCTTCTACGCGGGCTACAGCACCGCCGTCCTGCTGCTGGTCGACGAGTGGGTGCCCGACGCCACGCCGCTGGAGGAGACCGCCGCGGTCACCGCCGCGAGCGTGCTCGGCGGGTTGCTGCGCTTCCTCGTGCTCAAGGCCTGGGTGTTCGATACCCACCATGAGCGAACCGATCTCGGTCCGGACGCCGTCGGGCATCACGATCCGCGGAGCGCGGGCCGGGCAGGGGCCGCCGGTGCTGCTCCTGCACGGGTTCCCGCAGAGCCACGTGATGTGGCGGCCGGTGACGGCGGCGTTGGCGGAGCACCACACGGTGGTCGCGCCGGACCTGCGGGGCTACGGGGAGTCGGACCGTCCGCCCTCGGGTGAGGACCATGCGGGCTACTCGTTCCGCGCCATGGCGGCCGATCCCGTCGCGGTCATGGCCGAGCTGGGGTTCGAGCGTTTCGCCGTCGTCGGGCACGACCGCGGGGCCCGCACCGCGCACCGGCTGACGCTGGACCACCCGGAGCGCGTGGAGCGGCTCGCGCTGCTCGACATCATGCCCACGGACTACGTCTACGCCACCGTGGACCGTCGGATCGCCACCGCCTACTACCACTGGTTCCTCTACGTCCAGCCCGCCGACCTGCCCGAACGCCTGATCGCGGGCGACCCGATCGGCTACCTGCACGCCCTGTTCGGCAGCTGGGGGAGCGGGCTCGGAGCCCACTCGCCCGAGGCGCTCGCCGCCTACGAGAAGGCCTTCGCGGATCCCGCGGCACGGCACGCGATGCTCGAGGACTATCGCGCGGGCGCCTCGATCGACCTGGAGCACGACGCCGAGTCCGAGCGCGCAGGCCACCGGATCCGGGTGCCGACGCTGGTCCTCTGGGGCGCGAAGGGGGCCGTCGGGGGCTATGCCGAGTCTCCGGTCGACGTGTGGCGGACCCGCGCCGCGGACCCCGGCCTGGTCGAGGGCGCGGCGATCCCGAAGGCGGGGCACTTCCTGGTCGAGGAGAACACCGCCGCCACGATCGAGGCGCTGCGGACGTTCCTCAGGCCTTGATCTCACCGTCCCAGAGCGCGCGCAGGGCCACCCTGCGTTCCTCCCGGTCCAGGCCCCGCAGGTCGGCGACGCCGCGTTCGGTCACCACCACCTCGACGTCGTGCGAGGGGGTCGTGACCGGCCGGGACAGCCGCTCGACGAGCGTCGGGACACCCTTCACGGTGCTCGGCAGGGCGATCACCGAGATCCCGGGGCCCCGCGCGGCCGCGGCCGAGAAGTCGGGGTGCCCGCCGATCATGCCCGCCGCGACGGGCCCGACGCCCTCCACGTTGACCTGCCCGTCGGGGTCGATCTCCAACGCGGCGTTGAGCGCGATCAGCGGCGGTGCGGCGGAGAGCCTGCCGAGGTCGTGCGTGTGCTCGATGGGGTTCAGGATCCGACGGCCGTGGGCCCAGTCGTAGAGCCGCGTGGTGCCGGACAGGTAGGCGGCGCTCGGCTCGCCCAGCAGCAGCCCCTTCGCCGCCAGGTCCACCACGGGCTCGGGGAGCAGGCCGGAGTCGACGCGCACCGGCACCTCGAGCGCCGCGACCATCGCCTGGGCCAGCCTGCCGGGCCCCACCTGGATCCGGGCGCCCTCGGGCACCAGCGCGGTGACGTGCCGCGCGATCGCCTCGTCGGCCGCGGTCGGGGTGGCGTTCGGGATCTCCCACGGCGGGGCGTCCGTCTCCGCGACGACGGTGACCTGCTCCTCCGGGATCGGCGGGCCGGTCTCGGCCAGCGGCGAGGTCGAGGACAGCACGGCGGCCACCGGGACGCCTGCGTCGACGAGCCCGCGCAGGTAGGACGACTCCGCGCCGAGGTGCAGCCCGGCCGGGCCGCGCACCAGGGTGGCGACCAGGAGGTCCGGCCGCAGCGGCCCGGCGAGGATCTGCGGGATCGCCGACAGCCTGCAGGGCACGACCTTCGCCCTGCCCACCTCGATGTCGCGCCGCAGCCCGGGCCCGCCCGCGACGACCCGGACATCCGCGAACGCCGTCAGGTCGAGACCGGCCGTGGGCCCGGGGACCCAGCCGAGCACGAGCCGGACACCCTTCCCGGCTGCCGCCTCGCTCAGCGGTCCGTAGAGGCCCGCGGGGGCGCCACAGCCGTCGCCGAGCACGATGCGCGAGCCGGGGCGGACGACGTCGTCCAACGAGACCATGGTCCGATTCGACCACAGCGGGATCAGCCGCGGGGTGTGACGGCGCGCTCGTACCGGGCGGCGAGCGCGGCCAGGTGCGCGACCAGTCCCGGGGGCTCGGTGACGTGGAAGTCCAGGCCGAGCATGCCGATGTAGACCGCGACGGTCTCCACGCTGTCCGCGCCGGTGACCAGTACGGACGTCTCCTCGTCGACCTCCTCGACGAGCCCCACCGCCGGGTTGATCCGGGCGAGGACCGTGGTCGCGGGCGCCGCGACCGTGATCCGGGCGTGCACGGCCCAGCCGGTGGAGGCGACGTCTCGCAGCACGAACGCGGTGTAGTCGCCGCCGGGCAGCGCCACCGGCTCGAAGCGGAGCCCGGTGCGCATCCGCAGGGCGAGCCAGTCCACGCGGAAGGTGCGCCAGGTCGCGGACTCGCGGCCCACCAGATACCACCGCCCCTGCCAGCTCACCAGCCGGTACGGCTCGACGAGGAGCGGCCACTCGGCCGCGCGGTAGTCGAACCGCACCTGTTCGCGGTCGCGGACCGCGGCGGCGAGCGTGGCGAGCACCGCGGCGTCGACCTCCGGATCGGGATCGGCGGTGTCGGTGTTGCGCGGGCCCTGCGCGGTGGCCTCGTGGACGGCCGCGACCTGCCGCTTCAACCGGTTCGGCAGCACCTGTTCGAGCTTGGCCAGC
>NZ_JACBXB010000152.1 GCF_013870575.1 Pseudonocardia pini | reverse complement strand
CCGGCCACGAGGACGTCCAGCGTCATCGGCGGGAGCCCCGCGCGCCGACGGTGAGATCGGTCATGGCGGGCACCCTACGTGCGCAATCCCCTGGCGCCGACCGGTAGCCTGGTCCCGTGATCCTGATCGAGTAGGCGCTGCGCCCGGGCACCACCGTGCCCGCAGGACGCCCCTTCTCGTCTTCTCCCCTGGAGTTCCTTCACCGTGATCACCGCCACCGACCTGGAGCTGCGTGCCGGGTCCCGCATCCTGCTGTCGGACGCGACCCTGCGCGTCCAGCCCGGCGACCGGATCGGCCTCGTCGGCCGCAACGGCGCGGGCAAGACCACCTCGATGCGCGTGCTGGCGGGGGAGGGCGAGCCGTACGGCGGTTCCGTCGTGTCCAACAGCCCGATCGGCTACCTGCCGCAGGACCCGCGCGAGGGCGACCTCTCGGTCACCGCGAAGGACCGGGTGCTCTCCGCGCGCGGGCTGGACGATCTGCTCCGCAAGCTGGAGAAGGTCCAGACGGCGATGGCCGAGCTCGTCGACGGCCCGGAGAACGAGAAGGCCGTGCGCGAGTACGGCAGGCTCGAGGAGCGCTTCTCGGCGCTCGGCGGCTACGCGGCGGAGAGCGAGGCCGCGCGGATCTGCACGAACCTCGGCCTGCCCGATCGCGTGCTGAGCCAGCAGATCGCCACCCTGTCCGGTGGCCAGCGCCGCCGGGTGGAGCTGGCCCGGATCCTGTTCGCGGCCTCGGACGGCGGCTCGCAGAGCGCCACCACCCTGCTGATCGACGAGCCCACGAACCACCTCGACGCGGACTCCATCACCTGGCTGCGCGGGTTCCTGCAGCAGCACGAGGGCGGCCTCGTGGTGATCAGCCACGACACCGACCTGCTGGCCGCCGTGGTGAACAAGGTCTGGTTCCTCGACGCCACCCGCGGCGAGGTCGACCAGTACAACATGGACTGGAAGCGCTACCTGGAGGCGCGGGCGACGGACGAGAAGCGTCGCCGCCGGGAGCGGGCCAACGCCGAGAAGAAGGCGTCGGTGCTGCACACGCAGGCCCTGAAGATGGGCGCCAAGGCCACCAAGGCCGTGGCCGCCAAGAACATGGCCCGCCGTGCGGACGAGCTGCTGGCGGGCCTGGAGCCCGAGCGGCAGCAGGACCGCGTCGCCAAGATCCGGTTCCCCACTCCCGCGCCCTGCGGCCGCACCCCGCTCACCGCGGAGAACCTCAGCAAGGCCTACGGCTCGCTCGAGGTGTTCACCGGGGTCGACCTGGCGATCGACCGCGGGGCGAAGGTCGTCGTGCTGGGGTTCAACGGCGCGGGCAAGACCACGCTGCTGCGCATGCTGGCCGGGGCGGAGCGGACCGACTCGGGGCGCGTCGTCCCCGGTCACGGGCTGCGCACGGGCTACTTCGCCCAGGAGCACGACACGCTCGACATGAACGCGAGCGTGTGGGACAACATCCGGCACGCCTCGCCCGATGCCCCGGAGCAGCAGCTCCGCACCGTGCTGGGCACGTTCATGTTCTCGGGCGAGCAGCTGAAGCAGACGGCGGGCACGCTGTCCGGCGGCGAGCGGACGCGGCTCGCGATGGCCGGGCTGGTCTCCAGCGCCGCCAACGTCCTGCTGCTCGACGAGCCCACGAACAACCTGGACCCGGCCAGCCGCGAGCAGGTGCTCGACGCGCTGCGTCGCTTCGAGGGGGCGGTCGTGCTGGTCACGCACGACCCCGGCGCCGTCGAGGCACTCGAACCCGACAAGGTGATCGTGCTTCCGGACGGTACCGAGGACCACTGGTCGGCGGACTACCTGGAACTCGTCCAGCTGGCGTAGCGCCCGCCGGGTGACGCTCCGCTGTCCCGCGGATGTGGCCCAGCTCACGATGATCACCCGTTCGCGTGATCCGAACGGGGGAACCGTTCACCGATCATGCGGGATTTTGCGCTGGCCACATCTGCCCGGTTGGATCATCATGGCCCAACCAGCGAGCCGAGTGGCGGCTCCGGTCCGCGGGAGACCGCGGTGGGCAGAGGAGGTCAAGTGTCGTGGCCGACCTGAAGAAGGGCGCCCGGATCACGGGAACCCAGCGTGACAAACTCGCCACCGACCTGAAGAAGAAGTACGAGAAGGGCGCGAGCATCCGTGCCCTCGCCGAGCAGACGGGCCGGTCCTACGGGTTCGTGCACCGGGTGCTCAGCGAGACCGGTGTGTCCCTGCGCGGTCGCGGCGGGGCCACACGCACGAAGAAGAAGTAGCACGGGCGCGCGCCCGCCTCCGTCAGCAGCGCACGGCGGCGGGTCAGCGCGCGCGGTACACCCGCCTCGGCGCACGATGGTCGGGTGGACAGGCCGATCACGATCATGCGCGGGGCGATCCGCGCCGGGGACACACCGCGCTCCGTGACCCCCGGCACCGTGCCGCGGATCTGGCGGTTCGCCCGCCCGTACCGCGGTTGGCTCACAGCGTTCCTGCTGCTGACCACGGGGACCGCCGTCATCGGCGTGCTCACCCCCGTCCTGGCCGGTCAGGTGGTCAACGCGATCGTCGCGGGCGGGGCGGGGGCCGCGGACCGGGTCGTCACGCTCGCCCTCACCATCGCCGCCCTGGCCGTCGGGGAGGCCCTCATCGGGCTGGCCGCCCGGTGGTTCTCCTCCCGCATCGGCGAGGGGCTGATCGTCGACCTGCGCACCGCCGTGTTCACGCACGTCCAGCGGATGCCGGTCGCGTTCTTCACCCGGACCCGCACCGGCGCCCTGGTCAGCAGGCTGAACAACGACGTGATCGGCGCGCAGTCCGCGATCACGACCACGCTGGCCAGTGTCCTGTCGAACGTCATCCAGCTGACCCTCGCCCTGGCCGTCATGATCGGGTTGGCGTGGCAGGTCACGGTGCTCGCCCTCGTCCTGCTGCCGATCTTCGTGCTGCCCGCCCGCCGGATGGGCCGTCGGATCGCCGACCTGCGCCGCGAGGCCGCGGACCTCAACGCGGGCATGAGCACGCAGATGACCGAGCGCTTCTCGGCGGCGGGCGCCACCCTGGTCAAGCTGTTCGGGCGGCCGAAGGAGGAGGCGCGGGAGTTCACCGGCCGCGCCGAGCAGGTGCGGGACATCGGCGTGCGCACCGCGATGGTCTCCCGGGTGTTCGTGACGTCGTTGTCGCTGGTCTCGGCCCTGGCCCAGGCGTTGGTCTACGGGCTGGGCGGCTGGCTCGCGGTGACGGGACGGATCGAGGCGGGCACCGTCGTCACGCTCGCGCTGCTGCTGACCCGGCTCTACACGCCGATGACCGCGCTGGCCAACGCCCGCGTCGACGTCATGTCCGCGTTGGTGGCGTTCGAGCGGGTCTTCGAGGTGCTCGACCTCCCCCCGATGATCGACGAGAAGCCCGCGGCCCGCGAGCTGCCGCCCGGTCCGGTCTCCGTCCGGCTCCGCGACGTGCACTTCTCCTACCCGACCGCCGAGCAGGTCTCGCTGGCCTCGCTGGAGGACGTCGCCGTGCTGGACCGCCGGGCGCCCGCCGAGGTGCTGCACGGGGTGTCCCTCGAGGCGCGGGCGGGGTCCTTGCTCGCGCTGGTCGGGCCCTCGGGGGCGGGCAAGTCGACCATCGCCTCGCTGCTCCCGCGCCTCTACGACGTCGACTCGGGCGCCGTGGAGCTCGCCGGGGTCGACGTGCGGGACCTGACGTTCGCGTCGCTGCGCCGGACCGTCGGGGTGGTCACGCAGGACGGGCACCTCTTCCACGACACGATCGCCGCGAACCTGCGCTACGCCGCGCCGGAGGCCACCGACGCGGAGCTGCGCGAGTCCCTGCGGCGGGCCCGGCTCGGCGAGCTGCTCGTGGACCTCCCGGACGGGCTCGACACGGTCGTCGGCGAGCGTGGCTACCGGCTGTCCGGCGGTGAGCGCCAGCGGCTCACGATCGCGCGGTTGCTGCTGGCCAGGCCACCCGTCGTCGTGCTCGACGAGGCCACCGCGCACCTGGACTCGGAGTCCGAGGCCGCCGTGCAGGAGGCGTTGACCGAGGCCCTGGCGGGCCGCACCGCGGTGGTGATCGCGCACCGGCTGTCCACGATCCGGGCGGCGGACCGGATCGCCGTCGTCGAGGCGGGGCGGATCGTGGAGCAGGGGAGCCACGACGAGCTGCTCGCGGCGGAGGGCCGGTACGCCTCGCTCTACCGCACGCAGTTCGCGGCACCGGTGAGCCAGGCGCGGTGCCCCGTGCCCGGCTGCACGTCCGACCACGGCGTGGCGGCGTTCCATGATCGCTGAATGCGGGGTCGTTCTGCTGTCCGCACCGCGCTGAGTGCACGCTTCCGGCGATCATGCCGCGCCTGCTGCACGAAACGTGCGCGCTCGGCCCGCGCTCAGCCGAGCAGCCGCGCCCGGTAGGCGGTGGGCGCCTCGCCGTAGGTCTGGCGGAAGGCGCGGCTGAAGGTGGGCAGGTCGGGGAAGCCCCAGCGGCGGGCGACGTCGGTGACCGCCAGCCCCGCCCGCCTCCGGTCCGCCAGCTCCCGGCGGGAGTGCTCGAGCCGCAGCCTGCGGATCCGCCGGTTCACGCTCTCCCCGCTCGCGGCGAACAGCCGGTGCAGCTGGCGGACGGACACGAAGTGGGCCCGGGCGATCGCCGCGGGCCCGAGCTCGGGATCGGCGAGGTGCGTGTCGACGTACCGCAGCATCTCGCGCAGCAGGGCCTCCTGCGGGCGGTCCGGTGCGGTGGGCCCGGCCAGCCGCTCGACGGCGAGGGTGGACACGAGCGCGCCCGCTTCGTCGGCGACCCGGGTCGCCCCGCCCGCGGTGAGCTGCGGGGGACCGGCGAGCAGGGCGCGGAGCATCCCGCCGACGATCCCGGAGAACCCCTCGCGGCCCGCCAGCCGCACGGCGGTGGCCGAGGCGGACTCGGCCTCGCACAGGGCGATGGACGCGCGCGGCCAGGTGAAGACCTCCATCCGCCAGCTGCCGGTGAACCGCCAGCTGAAGGGCCTGCCGGTCTCGTAGATCGCGTAGTCGCCCGCCGCGAGCGCGGCGCGGCGGCCGTCCTGCTCCAGGACGCCCGTCCCCTCGGTGATCATGCCGATCTGCAGGTAGTCGTGGCGGTCCGTGGCGGCCAGCGACGGGGTGCGGCGGCAGGTCTGGTCGATCGAGCACACCTCGGAGACCTGCAAGTGCCCGACCGTCGCGCTGCGCACCGAGCCCTGGAACGTGCCGATCCGGCGGTCGGGGGCGATGTCGAGGGTCACGAAGTCGTGCCGGATGGCGTCCCGCCACTCGTCGAAGCGGTGCGTGGCGCGCACGTCCGTGCCACCGGGGGCCGAACCCGCAGCCAGCACCACCTGACGCACCTCCTCGTGCCCAGTACAGCGCCCGCACGTTCGCATCGTGTTGCGCCCGCGTCAACGCGGGGCCGCCGGCGCTCGTTGCCCACCGACGGTCGCTCCGCGCCCACCCACGCCCGCCGGGGCGTGCCCAGGATGGATCACCCACCACGAAGCGGAGCGGACATTGACCCTCGCCGACCTGCCCCTGCTCGCCATCGGGGAGACCGGGACCCACCGCGCCATCTGCCCCCACGACTGCCCGGACGGCTGCGCGATGATCGTGACCGTCGAGGACGGGAGGGCCACCGGCGTCCGGGGTGACCCCGACCATCCCTTCACCCGCGGCGGGCTCTGCGTGAAGGTCAACAACTACGTCGACCGCGTGTACAGCCCGGACCGGGTCACCACGCCGTTGCGCCGCACCGGCCCCAAGGGGTCCGGCCGGTTCGAGCCGATCTCGTGGGACGCGGCGATCGCCGAGGTCACCACGCGGTTCCGGTCGGTGATCGCCGAGCACGGCGCCGAGGCGGTCATGCCCGTGAGCTACCTGGGCACCCAGGGCACGCTCAACGGCCTGAACGTGGGCGACCCGTTCTTCAACAGGCTCGGCGCGACCGTCGCCGAACGCACCTTCTGCGACTCCGGTGCGTCGACGGCGTACGTGATGAGCCTGGGCCCGACGGCGGG
The DNA here is from genome assembly GCF_013870575.1 of Pseudonocardia pini. Classification (GTDB taxonomy): domain Bacteria; phylum Actinomycetota; class Actinomycetes; order Mycobacteriales; family Pseudonocardiaceae; genus Pseudonocardia; species Pseudonocardia pini. Next base: position 3,102 of record NZ_JACBXB010000152.1, on the reverse strand, counting down.
CGTCGACCCCGAGAGCCTCGTGCACTCGCGCTACATCGTGATCTGGGCCTGCAACATGGTCTCCACGAACCTGCACCTCTGGCCGTTCGTGATGGAGGCGCGCAGGCGCGGCGCGAAGGTCGTCGTGATCGACCCGGTGAGGCACCGCACGGCGAAGCGGGCGGACTGGCACATCCCGATCCGTCCCGGCACCGACGGCGCGCTGGCCATGGCGCTGATCCACGTCATCCTGGCCGAGGGCCTCACCGACGCCGAGTACGTCGCCGAGCACACCGTGGGTGTCGAGGACCTCGCCGAACGCACACGGGACTGCACCCCGGAGTGGGCGGAGGCCGAGACCGGCGTGCCCGCGGAGGACATCCGCACGCTGGCCCGCGAGTACGCGGCCGCGCAGCCGTCGATGATCCGGATCGGGGTGGCGATCGAACGGTCCTCCGGCGGCGGCCAGACGGTCCGGGCGATCTCCTGCCTGCCCGGTCTCGTCGGGGCGTGGCGCAAGCCGGGCGGCGGGCTCCTCGCGCTGCCGTTGTGGGCCTTCCCGGTGAACTGGGACGAGCTCTCCCAGCCGCAGCTGCGGCCCGAGGGCACCCGGGTGGTGAACCAGTACCTGCTGGGCAAGGCGCTGTCCGGGGAACTGGGTCTGGACCCCGGGATCCACGCGCTGATGGTCTACAACGCCAACCCGGTCGTCGTCTGCCCGGACCAGGAGCGGCTGGTCGCGGGGCTGGCCCGCGAGGACCTGTTCACCGTGGTCAGCGAGCAGTTCCTGACCGACACGGCGCAGTTCGCCGACATCGTGCTGCCCGCGACCACCCAGCTCGAGCAGCTCGACGTCATGTTCTCGTGGGGGCACTTCTACCTGGGCCTCAACCGGCCGTCGATCGCGCCGGTCGGGGAGGCGGTCCCGAACACCGAGCTGTTCCGCAGGCTCGCCGCCGCCATGGGGTTCGACGACGAGGTGTTCACCCTGACCGACGAGGAGCTGATCGAGCGGGCCTACGACTGGGGAGCCCCTGCGCTGCAGGGGATCACGCCGAAGTCGTTGGCCAAGACCGGATGGGCGCGGCTGACCCTGCCCGACGCCGACCACTACGCCCCGCACGACATCGGCGGCTTCCCCACGCCGTCGGGCAGGCAGGAGTTCGCCTCCTCGGCCGCCGCGGGCGGCAACTTCGTGCTCCCCCTGTTCCGGCAGGGCAGCACCGAGAGCCAGCCCGGGGGAGTGGTGGACCCCTTGCCGCACTACATCCCGCCCGCGGGCGCCTCGGCGGCCTACCCGCTGCACCTGGTGTCCCCCAAGGCGCACGCCTACCTCAACTCGACCTACGGCAATCTCCCTGCGCAGCAACGGGTGCAGGGTGAGCCGTCGGCGACGGTCCACCCGGCGGACGCCGCGGAGCGGGGCATCACCGACGGCACCCTGGTCCGGGTGTTCAACCAGCGCGGCGGGTTCCTGGTGCGGGTCGCGGTCTCCGACGAGGTCGCGCGCGGGGTCGTGCTCGCCGCCATGGGGCAGTGGCGCTCGCAGGCCGAGGGGCTCGCCACGGTCAACGCGGTGAACCCCACCGAGTTCGCGGACCTCGGGAACGCGCCGACCTTCTCGGACACGCGGGTCGAGGTCGAGCCCGCCTGAGATCCCCCGCCGGCCCCTCACCCCTCCGGGGCCGGCGGGACCCGGCGCCCGGTCCCGGTCAGTGCCGCAGGGTCCGCACGCTCTGCTCGACGAGGTCCAGCACGCCGTCGAGCGCGTCCGCGGGAAGGCCCATCGCGAGGTGGCTGACCAGGCCCTCCAGCACCAGCTCGAGGTACTGGGTCAGCACGGGCACCGGCACGTCGTCCCGCAGGGCGCCCGCGGCGGCCTGCCGGTCGAGCCGTTCCCGCGTGGCGGCGGTGAGCTCGGCGGAGTGCGCCTGCCACCGCTCGCGGAAGTCCGGGTCGGTCCGCAGCCTGCGGGACACCTCGAGCCGGGTGCCGAGCCAGCTGCGGTCCGAGTGGTCCTCGGCGGCGCCGTCGCCCGCCACGCCGTCCTTCCGCGCGGTGTCGAGCAGGTCCCGCATGACCTGGACCAGGCCCTGCTCGGCCACGACGTCCGCCATCCGCCGCGCGTCCTGCTCGGCCAGGGCGAGGAACAGGGCGTCCTTGTCCCGGAAGTAGTGGAAGATCGCGCCGCGCGAGAGGCCCGTGCTCTGCTCCAGCCGCCGCACGGTGGCGCCCTCGTAGCCGTAGGCCGCGAAGCAGCGCCGCGCACCGTCGAGGATGTGCTGGCGCCGGGCGGCGAGCTGGTCGGTACTCACGCGGGGCACGCCCCCAGTATCCCGTACGTACGTCTTGTGGCGCAGGACGCGCCGACCGGTGGTCCGACGGTCCGCCGGGTACGTGCCCGGATGTCCGGGACGCGGTGCGGGGCGGGTGTGGGGTTCGCGGTCGAGTCCTGTTTTTGTCGGACCCCGCGGGTAGCGTCGTCAGGCGTGGTACCCGAGACCCCGGTGGCACCCGTGAGCCGCGAGTCCGTGGCGTCGGCGCCCGCCCTGCACACGCGGGCGGAGGCCGAGGCCTACGTGGCCTCGGTCTGCTTCAAGCACGGGCCGCCGCTGCTGGTCGGTGTCGAGCTGGAGTGGGTGCTGCGGACCGACGGACCGCCCGATCTCCCCACGCTGCTCGCCGCGCTCGGACCGCACGCCCCCGTCTCCGTGGTCCCCGGTTCCCCTGCCGCACCGCTGGCCCACGGGTCCCTCGTCACCGTCGAGCCGGGTGGCCAGGTCGAGGTCGCCAGCCCCCCGCTTGCGGACCTGCGCACGTTGGTCGCCGCCGTCGAGGCGGACACCGCGGAGCTGCACGGCAGGCTCGCCGCCCACGGTCTCGCCGTCGAACCCCGCTCCGCCGATCCGTTCCGGCCGGCGCACCGGGTGCTGGACCTGCCCCGCTACCGGGCGATGGAGCAGGTGTTCGACCGTCAGGGCCCGTTCGGCCGCAGCGGGATGTGTTCCACCTCCGCGGTGCAGGTGGCGCTCGATGCCGGCGAGCGCACCGAGGTCGCGGCCCGCTGGGCCGCGCTGCACGAGCTGGGCCCCGTGCTCGTCGCCGCGTTCGCCAACTCCCCGG
>NZ_JACBXB010000151.1 GCF_013870575.1 Pseudonocardia pini | reverse complement strand
GACACCGCAGGCCTGTCTGCGGGCGCCGCGCCCGGCGTCGGACCAGGCGTCGAGACGGAGGACGGGGCAGGTCGTGGCCACTGCGGGATCATCCGTTCGGGCTGCGTCGAACTGTCCGGTTTGCCGGATTCGTCACCCCGGGGAGCCCTCGGTCGATCATCCTGGGATCGTGGGGCCGGTGGAGTTCTCCGGTGGCGACATCGCCCTGAGCGTCGGCCTGGTCGTGCTGTTCGTGCTGATCGGCGGGTACTTCGCCGCGTCGGAGCTCGCGCTGGTCTCGTTGCGGGACAGCCAGGTCGAGCGGCTGGCCGCGAAGGGGCGCCGCGGCCGCCGGGTGAAGGCCCTGCGCGGGGACACCAACCGGCTCCTGTCGTCCGTCCAGATCGGCGTCACGCTCGCCGGGTTCTTCTCCGCGGCCTACGGCGGGTCGACGCTGACCGTTCCCCTCACCGGAGTCCTCGTCGGCTGGGGGGTGCCCGAGGGCCTCGCGGGCACCCTCGCCCTGGTCCTCGTGACCGCCGCGATCTCCTACCTGTCCCTGGTGCTCGGCGAGCTGGTCCCCAAGCGGCTCGCGCTGCAGCGCTCCGAGGGTGTCGCCCTGTTCGTCTCGCCCGTGCTCGACCGGATCGCCTCCGTGTCCACGCCGGTGATCTGGCTGCTCTCCCGCTCCACCGACGCCCTGGTGCGCGTGCTCGGCCTCGACCCGAAGGCGGACGGCGAGCGGGTCAGCGAGGAGGAGCTGCGGGACATGGTCGCCGCGCACGAGGACCTCGAGACCGAGGAGCGCCGGGTCCTCACCGACGTCTTCGAGGCCTCCGACCGCCAGGTCCGGGAGGTCATGGTGCCGCGCACCGAGGTCCACTTCCTCGACGCGGCCACTGGACTGGACGAGGCCGCCCGGGACATCGTGGACCGACCCCACTCGCGCTACCCGGTGACCGGGACGGACGTCGACGACGTCGTGGGGTTCGTGCACGTCCGCGACCTGCTCACGACCCGGCTCACCACACGGGGCGGGACCGTCGGCGAGATCATGCGGCCGGTGCACGCCCTGCCCGGCTCCAAGCCGCTGCTCGCGACGCTGTCGGAGATGCGGGCCCGCCGCGTACACCTGGCGATCGTGGTCGACGAGTACGGCGGCACGGACGGCATCGTCACCATGGAGGACCTGATCGAGGAGCTCGTCGGGGAGATCGAGGACGAGTACGACGCCGCGCACACCCCGGCCGGGTCCGGGGAGGACACGACCGTCGACGGCCTGCTGCATCGCGACGACGTCCGCGACCGCACCGGCATCAGGCTGCCGGAGGGGCCCTTCGAGAGCCTCGGCGGCTATCTGCAGCACACCCTGGGGCGCATCCCCGACCTCGGGGACACCGTGGACATCGACGGCAGCCGCCTGACCGTCGCGGCGATGGACGGCCACCGCGTCGCCGCCGTGGCCGTCACCTCGTCCCCGGCCGCCGACGTGCCTCCGATTGCCTCCGCAAATAGGTGAGGCTAGCCTTCGTCCGCACGCACGACCGCGGTCCCCTCGCGGCCGACGAAAGGACCTCCATGCGACTCCCCCGCCTCGGAGCGGCCGCGCTCCTCACGGCCGCCCTCGCGCTCGCGGGCTGCTCGAGCCCCTCCCAGGAACCGGCGGCGGCACCGAGCGCCGCCCCGGACGGTGCGTACCCCGTCACCCTCACGCACCTCTACGGCAGCACCACGATCCCGGCGAAGCCGCAGCGCATCGTGGCCGTCGGGTTCAACGAGGCGGACTTCGTGCTGGCCCTGGGAGAGAAGCCGGTCGGCCAGCGCGAGGTCCTCGGCTCGTTCGACGCGGACGGCCGGAGCTGGGCGCAGGCCGCGCTCGGAGGCACCCAGCCGGAGAAGGTCGGCGGCAGCGAGATCGACTTCGAGAGGGTCGCGGGCCTGCGCCCGGACCTGATCCTCGGCGTCTACTCGTTCATGGAGCAGGCGGACTACGACCGGCTCAGCGCGATCGCACCGACCGTCGCGCAGCCGGACGAGGACGGCGCGACCTGGCAGGAGCAGACGCTGACCACCGGGCAGGCGCTCGGCAAGGAGGCCGAGGCCCAGCAGGTGGTCGCGGACACGGAGAAGAGGTTCGCCGACGCGCGGGCCGCGCACCCGGAGTTCGCGGGCAAGACCGTGACCGTCGCCCTGTGGGGGGTCGACTCCGGGCTCTACGCCCTGGAGCCCACCGACCTGCGGGCGAAGTTCTACGCCGACCTCGGTTTCACCCCGTCCGCGCTCACCGGAGCGGTGGCCCCGGAGTCGTACGGGCAGCTCGAGGCGGACGTCGTGGTCGTCATGGGTGGCACCCGTGAGGACCTCGCGGGCCAGCCGACCTTCCAGGGCCTGCCCGCCGCCCAGCAGAACCGGGTCGTCTACACCGGCGGGTTCGACACCCAGCTCAACGGCGCCCTCGGCTTCGGCAGCCCGCTGTCCCTGCCGGTCGCGATCGACCTGGCGGTCCCCCGCCTGGCCGCCGCCGCGGACGGGAACCCCGCCAACCCCACGGACTGAGCACCACGACGGGGCCGGGGCTCAGCCGACGCCGACGGACCGCGCCTCGGCCCCCTTCAGGTGCAGCGACATGTCCCCCGTGCCGTCGGCCCGGATCCGGCGCTCGGCGAAGTGCCAGCCGTGCTCGTCGACGGTGAACGTGTCGTCGTAGGCGCCCTGGAACATGATGTGGGGCGCGGCGCCCGGCACGGACTGGAACACGACCACGTAGCTCCGCGACCGCGCGGACCGCCGGTCGTCGGCGAGGTCGATGCGGATGTTCGACACGGTGTGCCGGGTGGCGGGGACGCCGTCGTAGAGGATGACGTTGTCGGCCAGGAACCCGGAGACCGCGTCGAACCCGGCCAGCGGGGTGTCGGCGGTGAGGTACCAGGTCCCGTGCTCGAACAGCCGGGCCACGTCGTCGAGTGCGCCCTCGTCGATGCCCTCGCAGTAGGCGAACAGCAGTCGGGTGATCGCGTCCTCGGCGTCGAGGCGCTCCAGGTCGTAGGTCATGGCGGTGCTCCTTCCTCGCGTTGCTCGCTCAGGAGGCCTCGGCGACGGGCGACGGGTCCATGTAGACGAGGTACTCGACGACCTTGTCGCCCTGGATCCTGGTCCGGGTGATCGCGGGCAGGGTGAAGGAGGCTCCGCTCGCCATCGTGTACGTGACGGTCACCTGCAGCGCGGCGGTGTCCTCGTTGTAGAACTCCTCGAGGACCTCGTGCTTCATCCCCGCCACGGAACCGAGGTACTGGCCGACCCACGCCATGATGGCGTCGCGGCCGGTGACGATGTCGGAGTTGCCCATCCGGAACCGTGTCTCGTCGGTGAAGAAGCCGAAGAACGCGGCGATGTCGGTGTCGGCGGCCTGCAGCAGGCGGCGGGCGACGGTCAGATCCGGTGCGGTGTCGACGGACATGTTCTCTCCCTTGAGAAGGCGTCGGGGGTGGGTCAGTAGATCTCGGGCAGCAGGATGTCGGTCGGGGGGTTCTCCGGCAGGTACTTCCCGGCGCGGGCACCCGCGTGGATCTCGTCCTTCGACAGGCCCTGCTCGCGGGCGTCGACGAGCTTGTCCGGGTCGAAGTAGGAACCGATGGGGTTCTCCGCGAACTCGCGGGAGGCCCACATCCACTCCTTCGACGCCGCCCAGTCCCCGAAGGCGTCGACCTGGATCTCCACGCCGTTGCCCTCGGGGTCGGCGTAGTACATCGACATCGTGATGCCGTGGTCGAGGCTCATGAACGGGACGATGCCCTCGTCCTTGAGCCGCACGTAGTTGTCCAGCCACTGGTCGAAGTCGCCGTACTCGAACGCGGTGTGGTGCAGGCCCGCGCTGGTCGGCTTGTCCACCGGCTTCTTGATCGCGGGGTGCGCGACGAACGCGACACGGTGGTTCGCCTCGTCGTTGGTGAGCCAGGCGGCACCCTCGCTGTAGTGCACGGGGGTCAGCCCGGCGACCTTCTCGTACCAGGCGACCATCTCGTCGAGCTTGAGCGTGAGGAAGGTCGAGTGGTGCAGCTTCGGCGCGATGACCGGGCGGGGCTTGCGGACGTTGGGGGCCATGAGGTCCTCCTGCTCAGCATCGGCGTTGACACCTCGGGTCACGTTCCCTGTGCCGGTCAGCCTACTGATCGATATTCGTTATAACAACCCGTACGCTTGCCTCCATCGCCGACAAGGAAGCGGGGTCTCTCGTGGACCAGACCGAGCAGATGCTGACCGAGTGGCAGTTGACCGGGCTGAGCCAACGCTTCGCCCATCACCTGGACCACGGGGACTTCGACGCCCTGACAGCGCTGTTCACGCCGGACGGGGTGTTCGACCGCGGGGGCGTGCCGCTGCACGGCCACACGGCCATCCGCGCCGCGATGCGGGAGCGACCGGCGTTGACCACCCGCCACCTGCTGACGAACTTCCACTTCCCGGAGATCACCGCGGACTCCGCACGTGGCGTCGTCGGGTCCCTGGTGTTCCACGGGCCGGTCCCCGAGGGCGAGGGTCCCGTGCGGTACGCGACCGAGCACGGCCGGGTCCTCGAGTTCCACGACCGCTACACGCTGACCGACGGGGGCTGGCGGCTGGCGTCCCGGCAGGTCCGCCCGATCTTCCAGCCGGAGGTCTGGCCGTGACCCGCTAGCGGGCCTCGGTGGCCGGTTCGAGAGCCCGCAGGGCGAGCTGCTCGTTGTGCGCGAGATGGTCGTGCACCCCTTGCCGGACGGCGTCGGCGTCCCGGCTGCGGAAGACCTCCAGCAGGTCGTGGTGGGCGTGCTCCCGACGGCCGTGCTCTCGCGGGTCCGGGTCCAGCGCGCCGAAGCCGATCCGGATGTAGCGCTCGGCGGCCCGCCAGAGGGTGCCGAGGATCCGCACGTCCCACTCGGTCGCCGCGGGTCGGAGCAGCGCCAGGTGGAAGGCGTGGTGCGCCTCGTAGATCTCGTCGATCCCGAGGTGCTCGTCGCCGAACCCCCTGGCCTGGTCGTCGAGGCGGTCCAGCTCGTCGTCGCCGAGGAGGGCGCAGGCGCGCGCGGCGATGTTCGGCTCGAGGTCGTGGCGCAGCCGGTAGATGGCGTGCAGGTCGTCCAGGTTCAGCGGGGCGACCATGGAGCTCCGGCCGGGCCGGTTGACGACCAGTCCCTCGGCCTCGAGGCTGCGCAGTGCCTCGCGGACCGGGATGAAGCTGACGTTGAGCATCCCCGCGACCTCGCGCAGCGAGAACTCCCGACCGGGGGCCAGTGCGCCGGTGAGGATCGACCGGCGGAGCTCCGAGGTCACGAGCTCGGCGACGGACCTCGACTCGATCGGCCGCACCGTCGAACCGGACGACGCCATGCTGTTCTCGCTCTCTGTCCCGTCCCGCTCGGGGCGGTGGTGGGCACTATATCCGTCGCCCCGACGGGGCCCGGGAGCTCACGAGCCGGGTCGAGACCGGCGGCGCCGTGATCGACGCCGCCGGTCCCGTACGGTCCCCGGTCGGTCAGCGCCCGATCAGGGTGCCGACGGTGCGGAGCAGCGTGTCGCGGGCGTCGGCGACCGGCTCGGTCGCCCGGTACGCCACGTGGTTGTCCGGGCGGACCAGGACAGCGCCGCCGTCGGCGATCTCCCGCAGCCGCGCCCACGTGCCCTCGACGTCGGCGAGCTCGCCCCCGTCGCCGACCGTCACCGCGGTGACGGTCACCCCGAACTTCTCGGCGGCCGCCTCCGCGGCGCCCACCCACGCGGCACCGGCGGCGTCGGTGAGGAGCAGGAAGCCGTCCCGGTCGACGAGGTCGTGGGTGGACACCCGAGCCCCGTCGCGCTCGAGCCACGCGTGCGGGAGCCGGTGGCCGGGCCGCGTCGTGGGGTGGTAGCGGCTGCCCATCGGGTCGTTGGGCGGTGGCTGCGAGCCGTCGGGCACCACCGCACCCTCGTCGTAGCGGAACCCGATCTCCAGGTCGTGGGCCTGGAACTCCATGCGCTGGGTCTCGATCACCTCGGCGGCGCGGGCACGGCGGGTGGCGCCCATCGGGGTCTCGGCGAAGTAGGCCTCCATCGCGGCCCGGTTGGCCTCGGCGGGCTGTCCCGGCATGAGGCCCATGCCCGCGTCGATGAGCATGTGGTTCATGAAGGTGAACATCGCCCAGTCGACGTTGCGCGCCCCGATGGCCTGCCGCTCCGGCTCGTAGCTGTCGAGCAGCGAGGGCGCGGCCTGTCCCTTGATGACCGCGGCGAGCTTCCACGCCAGGTTGTGGGAGTCCTGGATGGCGGTGTTGAGGCCCAGGCCGGTGGTCGGGGGGTGGCGGTGGGCGGCGTCCCCGGCGAGGAAGACCCGACCGACCCGGTAGCGGTCGGCGAGCACACCCTCGAGTACCCAGTGGCTGATGCGCAGGACCTCGATCTCGAGGTCGGGCAGCTTCATGAGGCTCTTCAGCCGGGGGACGATGGCGGCCTCGTCGAACCGTTCGGGGTCGTCGGGCCCGAAGGCGAAGATGAAGTTCCACTCCTCGGAGTGCTTGCCCCAGGTCGGGCCCATCGGCACCATGGCGCCGCTGCTCCAGGATCCGGCGCCGTCCGGGTTGAGGAGCCAGGTGATCAGGCAGGTCTCGTCGGCGTAGGCGGACATGTCGGCCTTGAAGTGGCAGCTGACCATGTCCAGCAGCCCGCTGGGGCCGTTCATCGCGACCCCGATCTTCTCGCCCACCGTCTTACCGCCGTCGGCACCGATCACGTAGCGGGCACGCACCTCGTAGGTCTCCCCCGAGGAGAGGTCCTGGACCGTGGCGGTGACGCCGTCGCCGTCCTCGGCGAGAGCGACGAGCTCGTGGCCGAACCGGACCCGCCCGGGGGCGAGGTCCTCGGCGTGACGCTTGAGGATCGGCTCCAGCCGGATCTGCGGCAGGTTGCTCGACGGGCAGGCGCTGTCGCGCATGTAGGGCTCGAACAGCTTTCCGCCGCCGAACCCGTCGATGGTGTAGAGGATCTTCGCGTCGAGCGGGCCGTCGCCACCCAACGAGGTCGTCCAGCGCACCTTGCCGAACTTCTCCAGACCCGCGCCGGCCGCGTAGACCGAGTCGGCGATGCCGTACTGGCGGAAGACCTCCATGGTGCGCTGGTTGAGGTAGTGCGCCTTGGGCAGGTGCGAGGTGCCGTCGTGTCGCTCGACGAGCAACGACTCGACACCCAGCTCGGACAGGAAGATCGAGGCCGACAGGCCGCAGCCGCCGCCACCCACGATCAGTACGGGCACATCCAGGTCAGCCACCGGCGTCTCCTTCGATCGATCCGGTCCGGTCAGGGCCGTGTCCACCATGACCGGCATCACACTAACCGTTGATATTCGTTATAACAATAGGTTCGGCGGGCGCGGAACGTATGCCGCATCCGACCGATCCCCTCGGCGCCGTGACGAGCTCGTCGTCCGGGCCGACGAACAGCCTGGGCTCACGGGACCAGCCGGTCCCCGACGGCGTCGGCCCCGCGAGTGACCCCAGGCGTCGGCAGCGCTCGCGTCCGCGACGGTGCCCGGCGGCCTGCCGATCAGCCTCGGCGGGTCGTCGACGACCTGCTCCGCCGCGCCGGTCCCTCCCTTGTCCGACCCCCACCCCGGGTCTACCGTCGCCGATTAGTTCAGCTTCCATCGAAAAGGAGCGTGCGATGCGGGTCCCCACTGCTGCGGACAGGTTCTCGTTCGGTCTCTGGACCGTCGGCTGGCAGGCCCGCGACCCCTTCGGGGACCCGACCCGCCCGCCGCTCGACGTCGTCGAGGCGGTGCACCGGCTCGCCTCGCTGGGCGCCTGGGGCCTCACCTTCCACGACGACGACCTGGCCCCCTTCGGTGCCGACGCCCCCACCCGGGACAAGCAGGTCGCCCGGCTGCGCGAGGCCCTGGACGAGACCGGCCTGGTCGTCCCGATGGTCACGACGAACCTCTTCACCCATCCCGTGTTCAAGGACGGCGGGTTCACCTCCAACGACCGCGGGGTACGCCGGTTCGCCCTCCGCAAGGTGCTGCGCACCATCGAGTCGGCGGCCGAGCTCGGCGCCCGCACCTTCGTGCTGTGGGGCGGTCGCGAGGGCTCGGAGTACGACTCGGCGAAGGACGTCCGGGCGGCGCTGGACCGCTACGCCGAGGCCATGGACCTGGTGTGCGAGTTCGTCCTCGACCGCGGGTACGACCTGCGGTTCGCCCTGGAGCCCAAGCCCAACGAGCCGCGCGGGGACATCCTGCTGCCCACCGTCGGCCATGCCCTGGCGTTCATCTCCCGGCTCGCGCACCCGGAGCTCGTCGGGGTCAATCCCGAGGTCGGGCACGAGCAGATGGCCGGGCTGAACGTCGTGCACGGCGTCGCGCAGGCGCTGTGGGCGGGCAAGCTCTTCCACATCGACCTCAACGGCCAGCGCGGCGTCAAGTACGACCAGGACCTGGTGTTCGGCCACGGCGACCTGCTCAACGCCTTCGCGCTCGTCGACCTCCTGGAGACCGCGGGCTACGACGGCCCACGGCACTTCGACTACAAGCCCTCCCGCACCGAGGACAGGACCGGGGTGTGGGACTCGGCGGCGGCGAACATGCGCACCTACCTGATCCTCGCCGAGCGTGCGGCGGCGTTCCGGGCCGATCCCGAGGTCGTCGAGGCGAAGGCACTCGCCGGGGTCCCCGACCTCGCCGTGCCCACGGTGGCCCCGGGCGAGACCTACCGGGACCTGCTCGCCGACCGCAGCGCCTTCGAGGACTTCGACGCCGAGGCCGCGGGCAGGCGCGGGTACGGCTTCGTCCGGCTGCACCAGCTCGCGCTGGAGCACCTCACCGGCGCTCGGTGAAGGCGGGCCCGGCGGTCCTGCGAAGGCACAACCTCGGGCTGCTGCTCGCGGCGCTGCGCGAGGGCGCGGCCTCCCGGGCGGCCCTCGCCGCCCGGACGGGGCTGACCCGGGCCACTGTGGCGACCCTGCTCGACCCGCTGGTCGGCGAGGGCGTGCTCCGCGAGGAGACCGCGGCCCCGAGCGGCGTGGGCAGGCCGGGGCGCCCGGTGACGTTCGCGGCGGATTCGCCAGTGGCACTGGGGATCTCGGTGGAGACCGACGGCCTCGTCGGCTGCGCCGTCGGCCTCGAC
>NZ_JACBXB010000150.1 GCF_013870575.1 Pseudonocardia pini | reverse complement strand
CCGCCGCCGCGGCGGCGTTGGACGGGACGCTCGGCTCCCCAAGCGGCGGGCTGCTCGCGACCGTCACCCCCGTGACGGCGGGCTCCCTGGCGGGCACCGTGCAGGCCAGCGGGGCCGTCGTTGCGAGCTCGCCCCCCGCATCGTCGACGATCGCGGGGACCGTGCGAACCACGGGTGCCCTCGCCGGGCTCGCGCCCGTCCCGACCGCGTCCCTGAACGAGGGGTCGCCCGCGCCAGCGGGCGGAGTCACCCTGTGGGACGGGGCCGGGTGGGTCGCGGCCGAGACGGCCGTGTGGGACGGCACGACGTGGGCCCCGGCGGAGGTGAACGCAGCCTGAGTCACCCGATCCGCAGCGCGTACAGGATCAGCGGGAGCAGGGACAGCACCAGCGCGGCGATCGCGATCGGGCGGCCCCGCTGATCCAGACTCACCGCCACGATCGCGCAGATCAACGGCACCACCGACGCCACCATCCCCAGCGCGTTGTACCCGCCGAGCGACAGGAACACGACAACCAGGATGGCCAGCACGAGCGCGACGATCGACAGCGCCCGCAGGTCCCGCTTCCGCACCGGCGGCGGAGTAGGGACCAGCTGGTAGCCGGGCGGCGGTTCGTACGGCTGGCCGACGGGCGGCTCGTGCGGCTGAGTCACGCCGGTGTGATCGGCTCCGTCTCGGCCGTCGTTACCGCCCCGAGGATGCCCTCGGCGACGTCCAGCGTCCGTTCCCGGACGGCCGGGCGCCGGGCTGCCCAGTCGAGCGCCAGCAGGTCGAGCAAGCTGGCGAGCCCGTACGCGTGCTCCGGGTGCGTGCCCCGCCGAGCGAGGTCGTCCTGCGCGGCGATGTGCCGCAGCTGCCTCGCCGCGGCGGTCACGTAGTCGCGCTGCTCGCGGTGGAGGGCGTACAGGTCACGCTCGTGCACAGGGTCTCCCCAGGTCGTTCGGTCGAGTGGTCGACCGCGGGGGAAGCGCGGCGCCCCGCATCCTAGAACGACTGTTCGACGTTGGGCAGGGTGTGAGCGCTGCACCCGACGCCCCCGCCGTCCCGACCGTCCGGTCCCGCATCCTCGCCGCCGGCGTCTCCCCCGAGCGGCTCGACCAGCACCACCGCGAGGGCCGGGTGCAGCTCGACGGGGAGCCGGTCACGGACCTCGACATGCCCGCCCCGAAGGGCACCCGGATCAACTTCGCCGCGGCGTGACGGCGGCTGCCCCGCGGGGCGAACGCCCCAACCACGGGGCAGCATGGCTGACCTGCGGAAATCGCCTCTCGGGGCAGTAGATCACGCTGCCCCGAGAGGTCAAGATCCGGCTGTTGGCGTCGAGGCAGGGGGGTCCTGCTGCTGCCCCGCGTCCCGGTTCTTGATCGCCTGCTCGACGTCCGAGCGGCGGACCACCCGGTCACCGTTCGACTTCCCGACTGTGACACCGAAGCGCTCCAGCGCGGACTTCAGGTCGCCGTGCTTCCAGGTCTCGTACCGCTGCGGGTCCTCCTCGGTCAGGCGACCGAGCACCACCGTGGTCCGTGCGCGCTGCTCGTCGCGCAGAGCGTCCAGGATCGCGGCCAGGTCGTCCGGTTCGGCTGGGGCTGCGAGCGCTGCGACGGTGCCGTACCCGGCCTTCTTCCGAGCCTCCACGGCCCGCTGCACCACCGGGTACGCCGACGCCGTGTCCACGTAGTGGGTGCGGACGATGGTGAAGGCCTGCCCCTTCGGGATGTCCTCGATCGCCCCGGTCGCCACCACGGTGCCCGCGTCGGTGTCCGCGCGCAGGTCCTCCGGGCGGGCGCCCCGGTCGGCGGCCTCGGCGAGGATCATCTTCGAGGTCGACGGGCCAGGAACGTACAGCGCGGCGCGAACGTGCACGCCCTCGCGGACCCGAGCCGGGAGGGTGCGGTCGTCGGGTCGCTGCGTGGCTTGGATGAGGTGGATGTTCATGGCCCTGGACTGGTCGTGCAGACGCTTCGCCGCCGACACCCCGCGGGCCCCGTCCTTCGCCCCGCCGATCGGATGCGGGGTCGCGTAGAGCACCTGGCACTCGTCGACGATCGCGAAGATGGGGTGGAACCCGGAGCCCTTCCGGCGGGACAGCGCCCGCGAGATCGGACCCACGATGTTCTGGGCGCGCTTGGCGTCATACCGGCGCTGCATCTCCGTGACCAGCGATTCCAGCATCACGCAGGTCGCCTCGGCGCCCTCCGGGGTGTTGTCCTCGATCAGGGTGTGCGCCCGCTCCTTGAACATCGACCAGTCCCCGTCGCCCTTCAGGTCGGCGATCCGGAGCTCCACCGACGGGTCCAGCGCGAGCGCGAGCGCGAGCTGGCGGACGGTGGCGGTCTTGCCCTGGTTCGAGGTGGCGCCGACCAGCCAGTGCTTCTGCAGCATCCCGACCTGCACCGGCTCACCGCGCATCGTCACACCCCACGGCGCCCGGTCCCGGAAGACGTCGAACGTGCCCTCCTCAAGGAGCGGCCACGGCGGGGCGGGCTTGTCGAGGGCCCCCTTGTCCGCCACCCACAGGTCCAGCACGCGGGCGTCCTCGTCGGGCTGACGCTGCGGCCACGTCTCGTGCTTGTGGCGGGACAGGTTGGCGCCAAGGAGCTCGACCTTCGCCGACGGCAGCAGCACTGCGGCGGGCACGCCGAGCGGGAGCTTGACCTGCGTGTAGGTACCGCCACCCTGCTGGCGTGGCGGCACAAGGAACTCCGGCTGCCAGCCCTCCTTGAAGGCGGCGTTGAGCGCGGCGATGCCCATGTGCTTGAGCGCGACCGCGATGGCGTCCGCGGTGATCTCGGCCCCGACCTGCGCCTTCTCGACGGGGGTCATCAGCCACTTCGGCGGCTCCGCGGCGCGCTTCCCCTCGGCCCACGCGACGAACAGCAGCCACGGCACGGCCGCCACCGCGGCGGAGATCGCGCCCACCTTGAGCACGAACCCGATCCAGCCGAAGATGTCCCCGACCAGTGCCCACCACGACGTCCAGGTGAGCCCCTCGGGCAGGAGCCACGCCCCGATCCCGACGGCGAGGAGCAGCACCCAGACCGCGGCGAACGCGCCGACGCCGAGGAGGAGGAGCTGGAGGGCTTCACGGGGCAGAGTGAGGAGCCGGTCCTTCCTGGCGTTCTTCGCGGTGTCGAGCAGGGCGAGCGCCGCCGCGGTGGCTTCGTGGTCTCCCGCCTGCTCGGCCCGACGCAGGTGGGCACGGTGGTGGCCGAGGGTGGCGGCGTCGGCGGAGCGGCGGGCCCACGATCCGACGCCTTGCCCGGCAGTCCACGTGTGCCGCCCCGTGTGGCGCCCGGCGGCCTTGACTGCCCGACCGGTACCTCGCGCGGCGTTCTTGGCGACCTGGCGGGCCTTGGCGGCGCGGCTGGCGCCAGCGGGCTTGTCGGTGGTGGTCACCGCTTCTTCCGTCCCTTCTTCTTTCCAGTAGCGGGCCACAGCTTCAGGAACACCTCGCCCTTCGGGCCGTTGGTGAGGATCCCGCCGAACGGGCGGGACTTGCCCTTCTTCTTCCGGCTGGCGAGCCACAGCCAGGTGAGGGCGACGGTGGCGAGGACACCACCGGTCGCGGTCAGCCCGCCGGCGGCGTCGGTCAGCACGTCGTCTCCTCGATCACCGTGCCGGTCGAGGTGGTCACCGTCGTCCTGTCGCATGGCGGCGGTCCCGCCAGCGTGCCGACACCGGCCGCGAGCAGCACCAACACCACAGCCGCCAGGAGCGACCGGCCGAACCCTCCACTGCTCATGACGCCTTCTCCTTGTGCGCCCGCTGGAGCTGGCGGGCCTGGTGGTCGGTGATGCCGAGCTCGCGCTTCAACGTCGGTCGGCCGGCGCCCTCGGCGAGCAGCCGGGCGGCCTTCTCGTCGTGGTCCTCGCTGCTCGCCGTGGTGGATTCCAGCGCCGGGGCGGGGGCTGGCGGCTCGCTGGCGGTCTGCTGGCGGGCCGGGCGGCTGTGCCCGGTGACCAGCTCCCACACGAGCGCGAACGCGACCGCCGGCCACGCGAACACCCACGGCGCCACCCAGTCCCGGTACTCGGTGAGCCAGCCGGGGAACGCTGCGGCGACGTTGCCCGCCAGCGTCGCGACCAGCGCGACCCCGAGCGCCACCCACGCCAGGGCACCGACCGGTTCACCCTGGCGGCGTCGGCGGCGCATGCGCAGCCACGCAGCCGCGAAGAGCCCGTCGACCGACAGCGGCCCGAGGTACGGCCAGGGCGTGCCGAGGACCTGGTGGACGTCGCGGAGGTGGGTGTAGGAGACGAACGCGGCGATCGCCAGCACGACCCCGAGGACGACCCACTCGGCGAGCGCGTCGCGGTGCTCGGTCAGCCACCGCCACGCGGCCCGCACAGCCGCCTTCACCGGCCACCTGCCTGCATCACTCGGGCGCGGATCGACGTCTCGCCGCGCATCATCGCGGCGACCACCCGGTGGTGGCCGTCCGCCAGGTAGAGCCGCCCCCCGGCGTCCACGACGTACACGTCCCCGCCCTTCCGGGTCTTCGCGTAGCGGGCGGCGCGCCGCTCGTCGAGGAAGTGGTGCCGGTTGGTGGCCACGAGCTTGCGGACGGGCACCCGGCGTCGCGGCGCGCGCCGCCACTCCGAGTCGGTCCACCCGGAGCCCTGGCCGAGGTTGGGCATGCCGCTCCTCGAGCTGCTGAACCAGCCCATCACCCACCGCCCGGCCACAGGTCGCGGGCGCGCTGCTCGATGAGTTGCGGCGGTGGCAGGGCGTCGACCCACTCGGCGAGCTGGTCGCGGGTGTCGACCACCGGGGTCCAGTCGACCGCGGGCAGGTCCGGGGTGATCTGGTCGGCGACGTGCGCGGGCAGCTGCTCCGCGGCGTCGGTGATGCCCCGGTACACCGCCACCCCGAAGGCGACGATCAGCGCCAGGGCGAGCAGGACCAGGACGGCGACCACACGCCGCCAGACCCGGCGGGCCTTCCGGACGCCGCGGGTCGCGGTCGCGGCGTGCTGCAGGACGTTCACTCGTACCACCTCAGCTTCTGGCCGTTGGAGTCCCGCCGGTCGCGGAACGCGTCGAGGAACCCGTTGCCCGCGTTCGGCCGGTAGTGCCAGGTGTGGCGGCAGGTGGGGCACTTCCACTTCGACTTCTTGGCCGGGTTCGGGGCTGGCGGGACGTCGCACTCGTGGCCCATCAGCGCTTCCTCCCGCCCCACGTGAAGCCCCCGGGCCCGGGGGTGTCGAGGGAGTGGCGGCCGGTCGACTGCGACCAGGACCAGGGGCCGACCTTCAGGCCCCAGGTGACGCGCCCGGCCTGGTTGACGGTGATCCGGACGGGCCCGCACCGGTGGGACTTGCGGGCGCGGAAGCGGATCACAGGGTCACCGCCACGGCGAGCAGGACCGCAAGCAGCGGTGACACCGCAAGCGCGGTCAGGAGACCGGCGAACCATGCTGGTCTCGGCTGGACATCGGAGATCATGTTCATCAGGTCCTCCAGGTGGGGACCGGCGGCCGGGAGGCTCCCCACCCCCGACCGCCGGTGATCGGGTGGGGTCAGCCGCGGGCGAGGCGTCGGGCGCAGGGGGCGCAGACGATGCACTCGGCACCGTTCACACGCCGGGACCTGGCGCCGCTGCCGCTGCACACCTGGCAGCCGTTCGCCGAGGCCGAGGCGCGGCCGCTCACGATGGATCCCGGACGGCGGCCGTTGCTGACCGCGCGGTCGACGGATGCCTGACGGACGGTCCTGCCCTTCGCCTTGCTCTGTTTCCAGGCCATGGGCCCTCCTCGATTGGTTGCAACCTTGTGTTGCAACGCAAGGTTGCACGACAATCGAGCCCAATGCAACACTCAGTTGCAACATGGGGTGACAGGATCCCGAGCGTGGAGGAGAACGGCGACGAGATGAGCCGAGTTCGAGCAGCAGCCGAGCGGTACCAGCAGGCACGGTCCGAACAGGCCAGCGCGCGCGACGCGCTGCACTCCGCGATCAAGGCCGCGCTGGTCGCAGGCCTTCCCATCGGGCAGGTCGCACACGAGTCTGGCTACGACCGCGAACACGTCCGCCGCATCCGCGACGGGAAGGAGTCCCGGTGAGCGACCTGACCGAGCACCTGTCCGACCAGCTGTCCGCCGTCACCCCCGACGACCCGGACGCACCCGTCACGCTCGACCGCTCGACCGCGGCCGCCGTGCTGGAGCGGCTCACCGTGCTGGGCGGCATGGAGGCCGACGTCCGCGCCATGTTCACCGGGGAACGCGACGCCTCCCGGTCCGCGGAGTGGCGACTCCGCCAGCAGCACCAGGAGGGCGCGTGACGGCGCCCGACGGGCAGTCGAACGCGTCCCGCGGCCTGCGCGCGCAGCTCACGGACGCCGTGGCACGCAAGCGCGCGACGGTCGACGTCGACGCAATCCACCTCGAGAGCCTGCTCAACGAACGGGACCGACTGGCCGCCGATCTCGGCCTTCTGCAGGCCCGTGACGTCGCTGGCCAGGCGTGGATGGAGCGTCTGACCTGCCAGCGGGACGCGGCCGTCGAGGGTCACCGGGCGCTACTCATCGAGCTGACGAAGGCGCAGGCCGAGCGCGACCGGCTGCGCGCCATCGAGCAGCGGGCGAGAGACCTCGCCGAGACCACCGTCCGCGACCTCGGCGACTGGCCCCTGATCGCGCGACACATCCTCACGGGCGAACGCCCCACCTGACGGCCGCCGAGCAGGCGGCACCCCTCGGCCCCGGACGTGAGCGCAGGCTCGCCGCCGGGGCCGAGCCACGTCCGGCTCCGGGCAAGCCGTGGCGTTTCCGGTGCATGATCTTGTCGAGACGATCACGAGCCCAACGTTTCCGCTGGTGAGAGTGGGCCCCCAGGGGATCGAACCCTGAACCCGCGGATTAAAAGTCCGCTGCTCTGCCGATTGAGCTAGGGGCCCCCGCCCGTGGTGCCGAGGCGGTGACGCCGAGGGTACTGGACCCGCGGGGCAGGACCGGGCAGCCCGCGCGCAGCTCGATGGTTGATCAACAGGTACTGACGCAGGATCTGGGCGGCCGAATCCTGCGTGAGGGCCTGTTGACCTCCAAAGGGCTTGATCAGCAGGCGCTGACGCAGGCCACACCCGCGTCGGGGCGGGCAGAGCAAAGGTGTTCGGCAACCCACCCCCCACCTGCGGCGGCGGAAGGGTGGACAATGGGATCCCGTGACGCTGCTGGACTCCGCCCCCGCCACCCGACCGGTGCTGCCGCCGTTGCGCATCGGGCGCCACGAGGTGGCCACGCCGGTCGTGCTCGCGCCCATGGCGGGCATCACCAACCCGGGGTTCCGGCGGCTGTGCCGTGAGCAGGGGGCCGGGTTCTACGTCTGCGAGATGATCACCAGCCGCGGGCTGGTGGAGAAGAACCCGCTCACCTTCCGCATGATCGCCTTCGACCCGGACGAGCAGCCGCGGTCGATGCAGCTCTACGGCGTGGACCCGGCCGCGATGGGCGCCGCGGTGCGGATGATCCGTGAGCGCGACCTCGCCGACCACGTCGACATGAACTTCGGCTGCCCGGTGCCCAAGGTGACGCGCCGGGGCGGTGGGGCCGCGCTGCCGTTCAAGCGGCGGCTGTTCGAGCGGCTCGTCCGCGCGGCCGTCGACAACGCCGGGGACCTGCCCGTCACGGTGAAGATGCGGATTGGCATCGACGACGAGCACCACACCTTCCTCGAGGCGGGCCGGATGGCCGCCGACGCGGGGGTGGCCGCCGTGGCCCTGCACGCCCGGACCGCCGCACAGCGCTACTCGGGCCAGGCGGACTGGACCGCGATCGCGCGGCTGCGCGACCACCTGCCCGCCGAGCTGCCCGTCCTGGGCAACGGCGACATCTTCTCCGCCGCCGACGCCCTGCGGATGGTCCGGGAGACGGCGTGCGACGGCGTCGTCGTCGGGCGGGGCTGTCTCGGTCGTCCGTGGCTGTTCGGGGATCTGGAGGCCGCGTTCGCCGGGCGCCCGCTGCCCACCCCGCCGAACCTGCGGCAGGTGGCCGTCACGCTGCGGCGGCACGCCGTGCTGCTCTGCGAGCACATGGGTGACCACAAGGGGATCCGGGACGTCCGCAAGCACATCGCCTGGTACCTCAAGGGCTTCGCGGTCGGCGGCGACCTGCGCCGCGCGTTGGGCATGGTCGAGAGCATCGACCAGCTCGACGAGCTCCTCGCGCAGCTCGACCTGGACCAGGAGTTCCCCGCCGACGCCGAGGGTCCGCGCGGGCGCCAGGGCTCGCCGGGCAAGGTCGTCCTGCCCGAGCACTGGCTCGACGACGCCGACGACCCGTCCGTCCCCTTCGGCGCCGAGCTGGAGCACTCCGGCGGGTGATCCCGGGCCTCGCCCGGTCGGGTGGGAAGGCACGCGAACGGGTAGGAAGATCCCTCACGTCTCAAGGACCCCAGGCGTCACGACGAGAATAGGGGCATCGGGGGAGGTGGTTCGATGGAGTCCGGCACGGTACGGGCACTGGTGCACGACGCACCGGTGGCCGAGGAGACACCACCGTCCTCCCCCCGCAACCGTGCCGCGCTGCACACCGCCGCGGCGGAGCGGCTGGCCGCCGAGGGTGCGTGGGAGGAGGCCTACGGGCACCTCTACGCCGCGGTCCGGCTCCTGCACGGCGAGCCCCCGCCCGCGGCCCACGACGAGCTCGACCGGCTCCGGCGCGAGCACGCCGAGGCCCGCGAGCAGAGCCGCCGGGACAGCCTGACGGCGAGCTACAACCGTCGCTACCTCGACGAGCGGCTCGCGACGCTGCTGTCCGACCTGGACGGTGCCGCGGTGCGGGCCACCGGGCTCTGCCTCGCGCTCGTCGACATCGACCACTTCAAGCTGGTCAACGACACCCACGGGCACCTCTTCGGCGACCGGGTCCTGCAGCGCATGGTCTGCGAGCTCGACGCCGCCCTGCCCGAGACCGGCTTCTGCGCCCGCTACGGCGGCGAGGAGTTCGCCCTGGTGCTCCCGGGGCGAGACCTCGCGCAGGCCGTCGAGATCAGCGAGCAGGCGCGGGACCGCATCGCCCGGCACGACTGGGCGGACCTGCACCCGGACCTGCGGGTGACCGTGAGCATCGGGGTGGCGCACGCGGCGGGCCGGATCGCGGACGTCGAGCGGCTCATCGGCGAGG
>NZ_JACBXB010000014.1 GCF_013870575.1 Pseudonocardia pini | reverse complement strand
CCTGCAGGTCTCGTTCGCCAACGTCGCCGCGACCGAGCGGACCGCGACCTGGCTCGACGAGCTCGCCGCCGACGGCACCCTGTCCCTCGCCGAACGCACCCGGATCGCCGCCGAGGACGGCGCCGCCTCCCTGACCCGCGTCCTGCGCCGCGCCGAGCTCGCCGGACGCGACCCGCGTCAGGTCCTGCACGATGCGATCGCCGACCGCCCGCTGGTCGGGGCGCGCAACGTCACCAACGTCGTCTACGCGCGCATCACCGAACACGAGCGCTTCGACCCCCGCGGCGACAGCTGGGCGGACTGGACACCGCAGATCGCAGACCCGCACTGGCAGGCGTACCTCGACCGGCTCGCCGCCGCCGCGGACGAGCGAACCGCCGAGCTCGGTGCGAACGCCGCCGAGACACCGCCCGCGTGGGCGGTCGAGACTTTCGGTCCGCCCCCGCTCGACGAGGCCGAGCGCGCAACGTGGCAGGACCAGGTCGGCACCGTCGCCGCCTACCGCGAACTGCGCGACCACGACAGCGACACCGACGTCCTCGGGCCCGCACCCGCCCCGGGCCACACCGAGGCGTTCGCCGCCTACCGAGCCGCGTGGCGCACCCTCGGCCGACCCGAGATCGACCGCGAGGAACAGGAACTGTCTAACGGCCAGCTCCACGTCCGCGTCCGCGCCGCGAACCGCGAGGAGGCCTGGGGCCCGCGCTACGTCGGCAACGAGCTCGCTGGCACCCGCCAAGCCGCCGCCCACCACCGCCAGACCGCCGCCCTACGCGACGCCGAAGCCGCCTCAGCCCACGACCCGGACGAGCAGACACGCCTCGCCAGCGAAGCGCGCGACGCCGACGCCCTCGCCCGGCTGCTCGACGAGCAGACCACCGCGCTGGAGGAACTCGACGACGCCCGATCCGAATGGCTGGTGCACACCGCCGAGACCCGCGCCCGAGGCGAACGGGCCAAGGCCGAGCTCGCACTGCGCCAGGCAGACGACTTCGAACCCGAACCACAGGTCACCGCCGAGGAATGGCTCGCCGCCGACGCCGCCGCCCGCGTCGAGGACGACGCCCACCGCGAGATCACCGAGCACGACCTCCACGACGATCGGCACGACCGGGACACCGGCGATCACCGCTACAACGCAGCGGACGTCGTAGTCGAGCCGGACGTCCGAGAGATCGCCGCGGACGAACCCGCGCCGGTCGACGAGGACGTGGTCCGCGTCCCCACAGCCGCCGAGACCGCCGACGCGCTCGACGTGGCCCGCCGTGCGCTTGCCGAGATCACCGCTCGGCAGGCGCTCGACGAGGACGATGCGGCTGCACAGCGCACCGACGAGCTGCACCGCTGGCAGAGCCAGGACTACGCTGCCGAGTCCGACGACGGCAGATCCGACGAGGCGAACGCCGACTACTGACCCAGGCCGACCGGCGAGCGGGTGTCGCGAGCGGTCAGCTCGCGGCACCCGCAAGCGTCGGGTCGACCTGCGGACGCGGACCGTTGCGCCGCCACGCCCAGCGCAGCACCGCGCACACCGACTCGACGTAGCCCGGCTTCGCCGCGAACCGCCCGGTATGGGGACCGCGGACCATCGCGGTCTCCGCAGCCACGTACTCGGCCTCGATCAACTCCGCATACGCAAGCGGTGAACCGCGCCCGACCGGCCGGACCGCCAAGAAGCGGCGCCCGTTCACCTGCGTCGTCGAACACGCCAACCAACGGCAGGTCAACACCAGGCCCGCAGTCCGCGCCGTCGAGGCGCCGCGAGCGGTCTCGGCCGCCGCGTGGGCCTCGACCTCACGCCAGAGCTGACCGAACGCCTCCCGCGACACCCGCAGGTTCCCCGCCGGTATCCGCGCGATGTCGCGATCCGTCACCTTCTCCATGGCCGCAATGGTCCCTCCAAGCCCTGACGAATTCACCCCTGAATCGAGGGACGACAAACCCGACTCCTTGACACCCATGTGTCAATGCCGGACTCGAAATTCGGTCATCTCAAGCTATGGCGTGCCGGAGCGGTCGCCGTTCCCGTCGTCGTCGCGGTCGATGTCGTCGAGGTCCGCGACCAGCCCCTCTGAGCTCGCTTGCGCAACTGACGAGATGCCCCCCGAACGTGTCCATCGTGTCGCAGTGGCGCAAACCTGGACAGCAGCCGGCGCCATGCGGACTCATCCACGTCGGCGCCCGTCTCGACGACCATCTGCACGGCCTGCGAGCAGAGGTCCAATGCGCGCCGATGGATGCGTAGTCGTGCGCGGAACTGCATCGGGGTGAAGACGTCGAGCGCGCGGCGGCGGCTGTCGTGGCTCGGGCGCCGCCGCTTGAAGATCCGCACGGCATCGAACGGGGATTTCGCCGACCGCAGACGGGCCGCCGTTGCCACCTTCGCGTGGAGCAGGCGTTGGTGTTCTGCTTAGAGCTGCTCAACGAGGTATCAGGCGTAGCTTTCCTGCCAAGCCTGTGAAACCGGCATCCATAGCGGCTCGTCCTCGCTGTCCACATTCAATTCCGCGGGGCCCGGGTCGTCGTTCTCGTGCAGAAGGGAGTTCGATGCGAGGGACCAAGCGAGCATGGCATCTTGGTCCACCTGAGGTTGCTCCGCATACTGGTCGAGAGTGATGTTGGCACGGGTAGGTGCGTCCTGGCCTGCCTGCGGGCTGAAAATCCGAAACTGCCTTCCGCTGCCGTTGCACGGGGCCATGACTGTCCTGCGCTGCCGCGACCGGATACCCATTTCGGGTCCGGCTCTCCGTCAGCCAGAAAGCGCCATTGAGCCAAGGTGAGAACACCTAGCCCGCCTCCCACCCGCCTCGGTGGGACACCTCCCCGATGTCTATATCGGCCAAGCAGTCTCATGAGAATGCGCCATTGTGGGTTTCTTCCGGACCGGTGGCCGCTTAGCGACCGCTGAGGGCGCTCCGTAGAGCGGTGAGTGTTGGCACTCCAGATAGACCTGTCGCAGAGGGATAGAGCCGGCAGCGGAGTTCGAGTCCTGGCGAAGCGAGTTCACTGAACAGGTCCGCTCCGTCGATCACAATCGTGGGCGATCCCGCGAATGCGGGGAGGTCTCGGGCCGTGTCTGTTGTGACGGTGATGGTCTCGACCGAAGTGTCGAGGTGCCCGGTCTCATCGAGGGCGTGGCGCAGGCGCGCGTAGGCCAGTGCTTCCTGAGGGCAGTCCGCTACGACCAGCAGCTCGACTCGCATGTGCGCCGGTGCCTCCTGTAGTTGCGGCGGGTTCGATCTCGGGCTCAGTCATTGCGGCCCATGCGGATGAGGTTGCCGCTGGGGTCCTTCACGCTGAACTCGATCATGCCCCAGGGTTCGACGACGATGTCGCTGACCGGCAGTCCCTGTGACTTCCACCTGCGGTGCCATTCGTGGGGGTCGGGGATGTGGACGTAGCAGGCTGCCGCGTTGGTCGCCGGGTCGAGGCCGGCGCGGAGGTCGAGGTGGGCGAGCTCGGAGTCGCCGAACATGACGAACGCGTATTCGGGGCTGTATTCGTCGACGCGGAGTCCGGCGCGGGTCCAGAAGTCGTGGGCGGCGGCCATGTCGTGGACGGGGAAGATCGGGGTGATCGAGGGCCGGTTTGCGAGCCGCCCGGCCATGCCATGGACGCAACTTCCGCAGACCGCGATCTCGGGATGGCTGCTCAGCCGGGCGACATCTGCTGTCGGACGGGCCAGGCCGCAACATCCGCACGTCGTGCTGGTGTCGTCCGACACGTCAGTCATGAGTTCCTCCTCGACGTCGGCTGTGACAGTAGCGGCGAGCCGTCCGCTCCGGTCGCCGATCCTCGACCCTGCGCGCGGGTTCGATTCCGGTCTCGGTCAGCAGCAGTGACGGCCCTTCCAAGCTTCGCGCCCTTCGCGCACTGCCACGGCGGCGATGACGAGGGCGGCGATCGGGTCGGCCCAGGACCAACCGAACAGGCTGTTGAGCAGCAACCCGACGAGAAGAACCCCGGACAGGTAGGTGCAGAGCAGGGTCTGCTTGGAGTCGGCGACCGCGCTGACCGAGCCGAGCTCGCGGCCTGCGCGGCGTTGGGCGGCGGACAGGAATGGCATGATCACCAGGGAGAGCGCGGCGAGCACGATCCCGACGGTGGAGTGTTCGGCCTCGGCGGCGCCGAACAGGGTGCGGACCGACTCGACGGTGACGTAGGCGGCGAGCGCAAAGAACGACAGTGCGATCACTCGTAGGGCGGCGCGTTCGCGCTGTTCTGGGTCGGCTCCGGAGAATTGCCAGGCGACGGCGGTCGCGGAGGCAACCTCGATCACGGAGTCGAGGCCGAAACCGATCAGGGCCGCGGAGGAGGCGATGTGGCCCGCGGTGATCGCGACGATGGCTTCGATGACGTTGTAGGTGATCGTCGCCGCGACGAGCACGCGAACGCGGCGGGTCAGTACGGCACGGCGGTCGGCTTCGAGGGCAATGACCGGGGTGGTCTCGGCCGGTGCAGTGCGGGGGGCGGAGCAGCCGTCGGCGCAGGTCGACCCGGCAGGGCCGGATGACGGGCGGGTCGTCTCGCTCACGCCCGTGCCACCTCCGGGGTCGTGGTGGGGGTGCAGTTCTCGTCGAGACAGTCGGAGCCGGCGTCGACTGCCAGGACCACGGCGAGGAGCTCGTGCAACGCCTTCGCGAGGTGGAGGTCGGCTATCTCGTAGCGCACCTGCCGTCCCTGGTACGAGGCGGTGACCAGGCCGCAGGCGCGCAGGCAGGCCAGATGGTTGGAGACGTTGGGGCGGGTGAGCTGGAGCTGGTCGGCGAGCTGCCCCGGGAAGGTCGCGCCATCGAGCAGCGCAAGCAGGATCCGGCAGCGGGTCGGGTCGGCGAGTGCCTTCCCGATCCGGGCAAGCGCCGCTTGCCGTGTCTCACCAGTCAGCATGAGCTGAACTATATGCGATGAGCTGACCTGTTGGTAGCCGTCAAAGCTCGGCAACTCGTGCGGGGGAAGCTCTCTCCGACCCTCCGGGACCGGTCGCAGTAGCGGAGGAGGTGACGCCGACTGACCCGGAGCGTCGTTGCTGCCGGCGGCTGCCGGTCCGCCGCGGCAGTCATACCTGCGGGTCACCTGTTTCAGCGTGTCCACAGCGTTCGCGGTTACGCTCCCGGCTGTGACTCGAGCCGCGGCGCCGCTTTCGTGGGCACCGTCTGTGCGCGATGGCCGATCGGTTACCACGCGCAGGCCGGGTGGAAGCACTCTGCGTGTCATGGCCCTTGCGGCGGCACTGTTGATCGTCGCCGGTCTCGTGGCCTTGTGCTGTTGCCGCGACGCCCACGAGTCGACGACAGCACAGGGCGGAGCCGTTCCGGTCGGCTCTGTGCTGGTCGACGGTGCCCGGCAGCAGTCGACAGCCTTCGGGGTGTCGGATCGGCCGCAGTCGCTCGACGAGGGGCACCTCGCCCTGCCTTCCCGCGCAGACAGCTCCGTTTCCGACTCGGAGCAGTGCGCGCCGGAATCGTCCCCGGTCAGCGTCGCTACTCCGTCGAGATCCCTGGGCGACGTGTTGCCTGCGGCGGTCGTCGGTGGCCCATCCGTGCAGTCCACGGTGCGCGTCGAACCGCTTTTCGCCCCCGCGTCGGCGGGTGAGCTTCCCGACTCACCCTCCCATCTGCTCTGCGTGATGCGGACGTAGGCCGCTCAACTCGCTTTTCGCTCGGACGGTCCCCCGTCCGCACGGCGCCCTCGGTTTCGAGCGCGCCGATCTCCCCGAGGCTGTCGAAGGCCTCGCCGTAGCGCGCATCTGCGTTCCAGCGAAGTGAGTTGAGCTGTGCTTTCCCAGCAGAACGCTGGGTGGCGGCTGTCCGGTGACGCCGAGACCACCCAGAAGATCAAGAAGTCTCCGAGAACGTCAGGGCTGTGGTCCCTGCCGTGGTGGGTGTGGTCCGTCGCCGCCGTGGTGGTGGCGTTGGCCGTGGTGCGCGCGTTCGCTCCGATGACCTATCCGGGCGACATCTGGCGCCAGAGCGATACCGCCACGATCGCGCGCAACTTCGCCGCGAACGGCATGAACATCTTCTTTCCGCAGATCAACTGGGGTGGGTCGGGTCCCGGGTATGTCGAGACCGAGTTCCAGCTGCTGCCGTGGCTGACCGCGGTCACGTACCTGGTCTTCGGTGAGCACGTCGTCCTCGGTCGTCTGATCTCGCTGGCCATCATGCTCGTCGCGGCGGCGGCGTTCTGGGGGTTGGCCCGACGGTTGCTGCCGGTCACGCCGGCCCGGTGGGCTCTGGTGGCGGTCCTCGTCTCGCCGGCGTTCATGCGGTGGGGCACGGCGTTCATGCCCGAGGCGACCGTGGTGGCGTTCTACCTGCTCGCGCTGCTCGGGTTCTGCCGGTGGTTGCAGGAGGACCGGCCGGTGTTCCTCGTGTGGGCGGCCGCGGCGACGTCGGCGGCGGCTTTGGTCAAGCCGACGTCGTTGCACATCGGTCTCGTGTTCGGGCTGTGGTTGGCGTTCGCGGCGCGGGATCGCCTGCACCGTGTCTCGCTCTATGCGGCCGGGCTCGCGGCACTGGTGGCGCCTGCCTTGTGGTTGCGACACGCGGCCACGTTGCATGCCACCTACGGCAACACCTTCGGCGTCATCTCCGGTGGCGACAGCAAGTGGGGCAGCCTCGCGATGTGGCTGAGTCCTGAGTTCTACCTGGGCAACCTGCGCTCGGAGACGATCTTCATCTACGGCCTGGTCGGTCTGCCTCTCGCCGTGCTCGGCGTGGTGCTCCTGTGGCGACGCCGTGCAGGCCGTCCCACCCGTGCCGGGACCTCCGCGCTGCCACTGCTGGGTGCGGGGGCGGTCGCGTTGACGGTCTACTACTTCGCTGCCGGTCGCTACAGCAGCACCGACATGGGCATCCAGTACCACGTCTACTCCCTGCCCTACGCCGCGATCGCCACCGGTGCGGGCCTCGCCGCCGCTCTGGGCTGGGTGAGGTCTCGCTGGAGCCGCGGGGTGTCGGCGCTCGTGGCGATGTCGGCGGTGCTGGCGCTGGGAGCGCAGTCGGTCAACGTGTTCGTGGGGTCGCTGCCGGACCGGTCCGGAGTGTTCGGGACCTGCGCCACCGAGCTCGACGCCGTTTCGACGCCGACCGACCTGGTCGTGATCAGCACGACCAGCCTCACCACCGATGGCGCGGTGGCCAACAACTTCCAAGAGCCGGTGGTGTTCTTCCTCGCCGACAGGAAGGGATGGAGTCTGCCCGCGGATCGGCACACCCCCGACGAGGTCGCGGCCCTGCGCTCCGCCGGTGCCCGTTTCCTGGTGGTGGGGGACCCGCAACTCGTGCCCGCAGGTGGCTCGCTCGCGACGTGGTTGGCCGACACCGCCCGTGTGTTGCGCACGCCGGAGCAGGACGGCTGCGCGATCTGGGACCTCGACGCCGAGGCGGCCCGGTGACGACGGCCTGCCGCCGACCAGGGGCGGCCTCACTGAGGCTCTGTCTGGTGGCCGTGGTGGCGGTGGGCGTGGTGGCGGCGTGCGCGAGACCGGCCGAGTCCGGCCCCGGCCCGGTGTCGGCACCGCCCGGGAACGCGGTGAGTGGCCACGTCCACGGCCTGGGCATCGATCCCGGCGACGGGCTCGCGTACGTGGCGACGCACCGCGGGCTGGTCCGTCTCGAGCCAGACGGCGCCGCGCCGGTGGGAGACACCCGCAACGACCTCATGGGGTTCGCCGTCACAGGTCCAGGGCAGTACCTGGCCTCGGGACACCCGGGGGACCTCCAGGAGAAGTCGGCCGGTCCGGCGTCGTCGCTGGGCTTGGTCCGCAGTACCGACGGCGGCCGCAGCTGGACCGAGGTGTCGCTCGCAGGCGCCGCGGACCTGCACGCCATCACCGTCGTCGGGTCCATCGTGTACGGCTGGGACTCGCTGACCGCGACGGTTCAGGCCAGCCACGACGGAGGCCGGACGTGGGAGCCCCGATCCCGCGGGAGCCTGGCGGACCTGGCCGTGGACCCGACCGACCCATCACACCTGTGGGCGACCACGCCCGAGGGGATCGCCGAGAGCCGCGACGGCGGCCACACTTTCACCCTCGTGCCGCCGATCCCCGCGATGAGCGACCCGCTCGTTTTCGTGGAGACGGTTCCCGACCTGCACGGCGACCGGGAACCGGACCTCGTCGGAGTCGATACCCGCGGCCGGGTCTGGGGCCGCTACGGCGATGGATGGCGTGTCAGCGGGGAGCTCGGAGCGGCACCGACGGCCCTGGCCGCCGTCGGCCCCGATCGCTACCTGGCCGCAACCACCGAGGCGGTGGTCTCCTCCGAGGACGCCGGGCGCACGTGGACCACCCTCGCGCCCGTGACCCCCTGACACCGTGAACCGGCCCTGCCCAGAACCCGTCGTCTGGGATCTGTCCTGCGGTCCGTCGGAGACGAGGGCTCAGGAGCAGGCGTGCTGAGCGGCCGCGAGCACGCCGTGCTCGCGGGCCGCCGCCTCGGGCGTCGTCTGCTGGTCCTGCTGCTCGTCCTCGCAGTTCTCGGTGCAGCTGGGGCTGTCGCGTTCGTCGGGGTCTCGTTCCTGATGTTTACGCCCGTCCGAGCGGGGACTTGCGAGCCGAATCCCGAACGGACACCGATCGAGGCCTCCGGCGCGAGCGGGCTGACCGCCGAACAGCTGTCGAACGCCGCGGCGATCGTGTCGACCGGACGGTCCATGGCGGTCCCGGAACGGGGCCTGTGGGTGGGCCTGGCGACCGCGTTGCAGGAGTCCGGCCTGCGCAACCTCGACTACGGCGACCGGGACTCCCTCGGGCTGTTCCAGCAACGCCCCTCCCAGGGGTGGGGCAGCCCGGCGCAGGTACGCGACCCCGCCTACGCGGCCGAACGGTTCTTCGAACGGCTCCTCGCTGTACCCGGGTGGACGGAGATGCCGTTGTGGCAGGCGGCGCAGACGGTGCAGCGATCCGGGTTCCCGCTCGCCTACGCCAAGTGGGAACAGACCGCGGCCGACGCGCTCGCCGAGGTCGCGACGAGCCCCGCCGCCGCTCCGCGTGCTCGCCCCGCCGCCTCATCATCGACGGCGGGCAGCGGGGCCGCACCGGGTCCGTGTCGGGGTGATCCTCGTGACGTCGATCCGGCCGCGCCGTTCGCGGGGAACAGCAACGGCTGCACCGCCGACGACCCCACCACCAACGGCTGTGTCACGCCGGTGACCCGCTACGCCCTGGACCAGGCCGAGCGGGCCTTCGGTGGGCTACGCCAAGGTGAGCTGATGCGCTCCACGGGCTGCCATGCGTCCCGTCCCTCCAACCCCACCAGCGACCATCCCTTGGGCAAGGGTTGTGACTTCTTCCCCGGCACCCCCGGGCTCGGTGCGCAAGGCGTCGAGCTGGCCAACGGCTGGCGCGCCGCGGAGTGGTTCCGTACCAACGCCGCCGCCCTCGAGGTCTCCTACATCATCTGGCAAGGACGGATCTGGACCCCGGGGGTGCCCGACGAGGGCGGGTGGGGCCGCCGCTACAGCGGCGGCGGTGTGTACGACCCCACCGATGCCGTCGGCGGTCACTACGACCACATCCACGTGAGCTTCGAACGTTGACGACGGCGACGGTCTGGTCGCAAGGCCGGCCGGCCCGTCCACGGATGAACGGACCGGCCGTGCCACCCTCAACGCCGTCCTGTCAGCTCATCGGTGTGAAGCGGCGCAGCCGCAGGCTGTTGCCGACAACGAACACCGAGCTGAACGCCATCGCCGCGCCGGCGAGCATCGGGTTGAGCAGCCCGAGGGCGGCGAGCGGCAGTGCGGCGACGTTGTAGGCGAACGCCCAGAACAGGTTGCCCTTGATCGTCCCCAACGTGCGGCGGGACAGCCGGATCGCGTCGGCCGCGGTACGGAGATCGTCGCGGACCAGGGTGATATCGGCCGCCTCGATCGCCACGTCGGTGCCACTGCCCATGGCGAGCCCGAGATCGGCGCGGGCGAGCGCGGCGGCGTCGTTGACCCCGTCGCCGACCATCGCCACGACCCGGCCGCCCGCCTGCAGCCTCTCGATCACGGCGAGCTTGTCCTGCGGCAGCACCTCGGCGATCACGGTGTCGGGCCCCACGTCGATGCCCACCTGCTGTGCGACCGCCTCCGCGGCGGCGCGGTTGTCGCCGGTGAGCAGAATCGGGGTGAGGCCCAGACCTGCGAGCTGGGCGATGGCCTGGGCCGAGGTGTCCTTGACCGCGTCGGCGACGACGAGGACGGCGCGGGCCCGTCCGTCCCATGCAACGGCGATGGCCGTCCGACCACGGGCGGCCTCGTCCTGCGCTGCCCCGGCGAGCTCGTCGGGCAGGGGCAGGCTCCACTCCTGCAGCAGGCGGGGCCGCCCGACGAGCACGGCGTGCCCGTCGACGACACCCTGCACCCCGAGGCCTTCGTGGTTGGCGAACTCCGTGACCGCGGGCAGGGACTCGACCCGTTCCCGTGCGGCGCGGGCGACCGCCGCCGCGATCGGGTGTTCGGAGGCGTCCTCGAGGGCTCCGGCGAGGCGTAGTACCTCCTGCTCCTCGACTCCGTCGGCTGTGTGCACGGCGACGAGGGCCATCCGGCCGGTGGTCACGGTGCCGGTCTTGTCGAGGACCACGGTGTCGACCCGGCGGGTCGACTCCAGGACCTCGGGGCCCTTGATCAGGATCCCGAGCTGGGCGCCGCGCCCGGTCCCGACCAGCAGTGCAGTCGGCGTGGCGAGGCCCAGCGCGCACGGGCAGGCGATGATCAGGACCGCGACCGCCGCGGTGAACGCCGCCGCGGCCCCCGAACCGGTACCCAGCCAGAACCCGAGCGTGACCGCCGCCAAGGCGATCACGATCGGCACGAAGACCCCGGAGATCCGGTCGGCGAGGCGCTGGACCTGTGCCTTCCCGGTCTGGGCCTCCTCGACGAGCCGCGCCATCCGAGCGAGCTGGGTGTCGGCGCCGATTCGCCGGGCCGAGACGACGAGGCGCCCGCCCGCGTTGACGGTCGCCCCGACGACCTCGTCCCCGACGCCGACCTCGACCGGCACGGACTCGCCGGTCACCATCGACGCGTCGACGGCCGAGGAACCGTCGACCACGGTCCCGTCGGTGGCGATCTTCTCTCCGGGGCGGACCACGAACCGGTCACCGACGGCGAGCTGTGCGACCGGGATCCGCTCCTCGCGGGTGGCCCCGTCCGCGTCCTCGCGCAGGACCGCGACGTCCTTGGCACCGAGCTCGAGCAGGGCGCGCAGGGCCGTGCCTGCGCGCCGCTTCGAGCGGGCCTCGAAGTACCGCCCGGCCAGGATGAACGTGGTCACCCCAGCGGCGACCTCGAGGTAGATGTTCCCGGCGCCGTCCGACGGGCTGATGGTCAGCTCGAAGGGATGCGTCATGCCCGGGACGCCCGCGGTGCCGAACAGCAGGGCGTAGAGCGACCACGCGAACGCCGCGAGGGTGCCGATCGAGATCAGGGTGTCCATGGTCGCGGCGCCGTGGCGCAGATTCGCCCAGGCCGCGCGGTGGAACGGCGCCGCCGCCCACACGATCACCGGTGCGGCCAGGGTCAGCGAGATCCACTGCCAGTAGGTGAACTGCAGCGCCGGGACCATCGCCAGGACGACGACCGGCACGGACAGCAGAAGCGAGATCCACAGCCGCTGTCCGGCGCTGCGGAGCTCGGGGGGCTCACCCTCGTCGTCGGTGCCCGGCCCCGGCCGGGTGGCGGCGCCCGCGGACGTCGGCGGCTCGGGCAGGCGGGCGTGGTAGCCCGCGGCCTCGACGGTCGCCAGGAGCGTGTCCGCGGAGACCCCGTCGGGCGCGTGGACCTTCGCCTTCTCCGTCGCGTAGTTGACGGTGGCGCTCACCCCATCGATCTTGTTGAGCTTGCGTTCGATCCGGTTCGCGCACGAGGCGCAGGTCATTCCGCTGATGGCGAGCTCGACCTCGGTGAGGGCATCAGCATCGGCATCAGGTGCTGCGGAGGTGCCGGTCGTGGACATCAGTGCCCCCCTTCTGCGCTGTCGCCGCCGGCCGGGTGGCCGTGGTTCTCGATGGCGGGAGTACCCGACCCAGGGGTAGCAGGCACGGGTTGGGGCGCCGCGCCTGTGGGACTAGTGGGCACGGTGAACTCGGCGGTGCGGACGACACCGGCGTGCTGGAAGTCCAGGAACAGCCGGTAGGTCCCGGACGAGGGGACCTCGGCGAGGAACCGGATCTGTGGGCCCGGGGCGGTGCGCCCGTCGTTCGGGGCGCCGTCCGGGTGCACGTGCAGGTAGGCCAGGTCGGTCGAGCGGAGCGCGACGAGATGGCCGTAGGCGCCGAGGTAGGGCTGCAGGTCGGTGACCGGTGTGCCGTCCTTGGTCACGGTGAGCGTGACCGGTGAGGAACTCCCGGCGGTGAGCTCGCCGTCGAGGCGGACCTCGTAGCCGTCGATCCGGGCGACCCGGGTCGACTCGTGGACGATCGGGTCGTAGGTCCCCGCGACGGAGAGGTCGACACCGAGCGTCGTCGCCGCACCCCCGGTGGGGGTGAAGTCGGCGAAGGCCCGGTAGACCCCGCCTGTGGGCAGCGTCAGGCCGGTCCGCCAGGTGCCGTCCGGGTCCATCGTCGGATGCAGGTGCTGGAAGCCGCTGGTGTCACGGCG
Organism: Pseudonocardia pini; assembly: GCF_013870575.1. Lineage (GTDB taxonomy): Bacteria > Actinomycetota > Actinomycetes > Mycobacteriales > Pseudonocardiaceae > Pseudonocardia > Pseudonocardia pini. The sequence goes on along the minus strand of NZ_JACBXB010000014.1, from coordinate 9,826 downwards.
GACGACGATGAGGTGCAGGCGCTTGGTGTGCTCCTCGTCGAACGCGGTGACCGGGGCCCCGTCGGGGCCGGTCACCCGGAAGGCGAACTCGGTGGTCGTTCCCGCGGTCGGCGTCGAGGCGGTGGGCGTGAGCGTGTAGCCGCCCCTGCTCGACGCCAGCCCGGCGGGCTGGTCTGCGGTCTCCGTGACGACGCCGCTGTGGGTGTCCCCGTGCCCGGCGCCCTCAGTGCCGGACGTGACCTCGTGCCCGGCCGAGACCGGAGCAGGGGATCGGAGGGGACCGACAGCGGATCCGGTCGTGTACGCCCCGAGAGTGAGCAGGGCGAGCGCCGCGCCGTAGGCGGAGAGCTTCGCAAGAGTGTTCATGACGAAGTCCTTGCTGGTGGGCCCGCGACGGTGCGGGCAGGTGGATCAGGTGTAGACGAGTCGGTAGCCGGCCTCCTCGACGGCGGCCTCCACGGCGGCGTCGTCCAGGGCGTCGTCGCTGTCGATGGTGACCGCGCCGGTGGGCAGGTCGACCACGACGGAACGCACGCCGCGAAGTTCGCCGATCTCCTCGGTGACCGACGCGACGCAATGCGCGCAGGTCATTCCGCTGACCGAATAGGTGGTGGTGGACATGGTTCATCTCCTTTCGAACCAACCCCGTTCCGGTGTGCTCCAGTGCTACAGCGGTCCGGATCGGGGCATGACAGAGCAGGCGATGCGCGTTCGGGCGCACCGCGGCGAGGCGAGATCAGTTCGAGTAGCCGATCAGGACTTGACCAGCCGGGCGATGGCGGCGCTCGCTTCGGCGACCTTCTGATCTGCGACCTGCCCGCCCTGGGCGACCGCGTCGGTGACGCAGTGCTTGAGGTGCTCGTCGAGGAGGCCGAGGGCGACGGCCTCCAGGGCCTTGTTCACCGCGGCGACCTGCGTGAGCACGTCGATGCAGTACTTGTCCGACTCGATCATCTTCGTGATCCCACGAACCTGCCCCTCGATGCGTCGCATTCGCTTGAGGTGTGAGTCCTTGGTGTCTGCATAGCCGTTCATCGCTACCTCCCGACACGACAATACCCTAGGGGGGTACCGTACTCAAGAGGATCGACGGGAGGATGTGCGCGGTGACGGGTCGAGGTGCGGCCGCTCCGACCGTCGCACTATCGTCGGCGCGGTGCACCTGATGCGGCGACGGGAGTGGTGTCGGCTTCTGCTGATGCTGTCGCTGATCGTGGGTGTCGTGACGATGCATTCGACCGTGGCCTGTCACGCGGCGGGGGACGCGACCGTCGGGTCACACGTCTCGCAGGCATCCGCTCCGACAGCGGGCGGTCCCCAGTACGCGGCGACTGTCGAAGCGATGCCCTCGGACATGTCACATCCGGTCGGCATCGAGTCCGTCGGCCTGGCCGTGTCGGCCGCTCTGAGCGTCGAGATCGTCTCCGCGGTGGAGCACCGCTCGTCGCCGCACGAGCCGATGTCGGCATTGCACGACCTTCTGCACCTGTGTCTCGCCGTGCTGACGGGGCTTCTCGTGCTGGTGGCAGCGGTGTTGCTTGCCCTGCTGCTCATGCGGCGGCTGCGCCCGTCCGCTCCCGCTTCGGCGCGGCCGGTCAGTGGTCTGCGATCGCCACCGCCGACCTCGGTCCGGCTCGCCCAACTCTGCGTCCTGCGGAACTGATCGGCCTCCAGCGCGGAAGAGCGCTGGCCCGATCGCATCCGCAAGTTCTTCGCAGAGGAGTTCGTTCCATGTACCGCAAGTCAGTCCTCGGCGTGCTCGCAGCCGCCGCCAGTCTCACCGTCCTTGCCGCCTGCAGTGACGGCGGCAGCACCTCTGGTGCGTCGTCCACCGCTGCGCCGACGAGTATCGCCGCACCCGCCGACGCGGCGTCGTCCTCGGCTGCGCACAACGCGGCCGACACCGCCTTCGTCCAGGGCATGATCCCGCACCACTCTCAGGCCGTGGCCATGGCCGAGATCGCGGCCCAACGAGCCACCGACCCCCGGGTCAAGCAGCTCGCCGCGAGGATCCAGCAGGCTCAGGGACCCGAGATCGAGCAGCTCCGCGGCTTTCTCGTCGCCTGGGGGGAGCCGGAGACCGCGACCACCGGCTCCACCGGCTCGATGGGCGGAATGGACCATGGCTCAACGGGTCAGTCCAGCGGCTCCGCCGCCGGCATGGGCGGGATGATGAGCGACCAGCAGATGCAGCAGCTCCAGCAGGCCGGCGGTGCCGAGTTCGACCGGATGTTCCTGCAGATGATGGTCGAGCACCACAACGGGGCCGTCGCGATGGCGCAGACCGAGGTCACCGAGGGCCAGAACGCAGAGGCGAAGGCCCTCGCGCAGAAGATCATCGATGACCAGCGTGCCGAGATCACGGAGATGCAGAACCTGTCTCCCACGATCTGATGATCGTGGTGGCCCGGGGTGGGGCGCCGTCGCTTCCCGCCCCGGGCCACCGGGTCGCGTGCCGGTCAGGTGCCGGGACGTGCCGTCGCTGGCTTCCTCGACGCAGGCTCCGACCCCGGCTTCTGGTGAGGCAGCCGGAGTCGCTTGAGCAGAAGCGCGTTGACCGCCACCACGAGGCTCGACCCGGACATCGACAGGGCGGCGATCTCCGGACGCAGCACCAGCCCGAACGCGGGAGCGAAGACGCCGGCGGCGATGGGCAGGGCGATGGCGTTGTAGCCGACGGCCCAGCCAAGGTTCTGGCGCATCTTCCGCAGCGTGCCGCGGCCGATGCGCAGCGCGATCGGCACGTCGAGCGGGTCGGACCGCATGAGGACGACGTCGGCGGTCTCGATAGCGACGTCGGTGCCCGCGCCGATGGCGATGCCCAGGTCGGCCTGCGCCAGCGCGGGGGCGTCGTTCACGCCGTCACCGACCATCGCGACGCGACGGCCCTCGCCCTGCAGACGCGTGATCTGCGCTGCCTTGTCTCCGGGTCGGACATCGGCGATGACGGTGTCGATTCCGAGTCCCTCGGCGATACGACGGGCCGTCACCTCGTTGTCACCGGTGAGCATGACGACCTGCACACCGAGCTCGTGCAGCGAGGCCACCGCTTCGGCCGCGGTGGGACGGGGCGCGTCCGCCAACGCGATCACGCCGACGGCGCGACCGTCGACGGCGACCAGCACGGTGGTGTGCCCGGATCCGGCGAGGGCGTCGCGCTGCTGCTCGAGCCCCGCGAGGCCGATGCCCTCGCGCTCCAGCAGTCGCCTGTTGCCCACCACGACCCGGCGGCCCGTCACGGTGGCCATGGCCCCGTGGCCGGGGACGTTCATAAACCGCTCCGCAGTAGGCCCAGGGACGTCGGTCCGGGATCGGGCGTGGGCGACGATCGCGCGGGCCAACGGGTGTTCCGAGTCGCCTTCGACGGCTGCGGTCAGCTCCAGCAGCTCATTCTCGTCCATTCCCGCCGTCACCACGTCGGTGACCTGCGGCCGACCTTCGGTCAGGGTGCCCGTCTTGTCCATCACGACGGCGTCGATCCGTGCCGACGCCTCCAGCGCCGCGGCGTTCTTGAACAGCACGCCGCGGCGCGCACCCAACCCTGTTCCCACCATGATCGCCGTCGGGGTGGCGAGTCCGAGGGCGTCGGGACAGGTCACCACGACGACGGTGATGGCGAAGAGCAGAGCCATCGTGAGCGGCTCGCTGGAGAACAACGCCCACGCCGCGAACGTCGCCGCACCGCCCAACAACGCGACGAACACCAGCCAGAACGCCGCCCGATCCGCCAGCCGCTGCCCGGGCGCCTTGGAGTTCTGGGCCTGCTGGACCAGGGTGACGATCTGGGCCAAGGCACTGTCGGCGCCGACCTTGGTCGCGCGAATCCGCAGGGTGCCGTCAGTGTTCAGAGTCGCGCCGACCACCTCGCTGCCAGGCTCCTTGCGGACCGGGAGGCTCTCACCGGTCACCATGGACTCGTCGACGTCGGACTCCCCGTCGACGACGACACCGTCGACCGGAACCTTGGCGCCGGGCCGCACCAGCAAGAGGTCACCCACCGCCACGTCGGACGTCAGGACCTCGACCTCTCGCCCATCCCTCAGCACGACCGCCCGTGGTGGGGCCAGGTCGAGGAGAGCGCGAACGGCGTCATTGGCGCCGCCGCGAGCACGCATCTCGAACCAGTGCCCCAACAGGACGAACGCGGTCAGCACCGTCGCCGCCTCGTAGAACACCTCCCCGCCGCCGGTCAGCGTGATCACCACCGAGTAGCCCCAACCGGCGGCCACGGCCACCGCGACGAGCACCATCATGTCCAGCGTCCGGGCGCGCAGCGCGCGCACAGCGCCGTCGAAGAAGAGCCACGCCGAGTAGAAGATCACCGGTAGGCTCAGGACCAGCGAGAACACGTCGTCGCGCAGACCGAACGGAGCCGGGACGCCGAACCCGAGCACCTCCCGACCGATGGGAGACCACAACAGGACGGGAACCGACAACACGGCCGCGACCACGAACCGGTTACGCATGTCGGCGACCATCGCCGCCATCGACATCCCGCCGTGGCCTCCGTGGCCCATCACCTCGTGAGGCGAGGTGAGGGCGTCGCCGCCGGAGTCGTGGGTGTGCTCGGGCTCGACGCCGCCGGGAGTCGCCGCGGCGGTCTCGGCCATCGGGTCACACACATGCGCAGGCACGGAACGCCCGCGGCACGCGTACCCGCAGTCGCGAATCCAGCCCGACAGCTCGGCCACCGTGGTCAGGCTGGGGTCGTAGTGGACCGTCGCGGTCTGAGCGGTCGGGTTCGCCACGACCGAGACCACTCCCGGACGGCGAACAAGCACCGACTCGATCACCGTGCGCTGGCTCGCCCACTGCACTCCACGGACGTCGAGTACGACGGTGTCGGTTCGGTCCCCGGCCGTGCGCTGCGCTGTCATCGCTCGCCTCCTCGTCGACTGGACACCGACCATATACCCCTAGGGGGTAACCGTATAGAGGCGGTATCGGTCCGCGGTGAGGTAACGGGGCGCCGCGTGCGATCGATGGCCCGGTGTGGCCGACGCCGGGAGGTCACACCGGGCGGCGTCGCGGGGAGGGTGATGGTGCACGCCATGGGCCTCTCAACGCGCGGCCGGAGGCTGCTCACGACGGCTGTCGCCGTGATCGTCCTCGCCGCCCATCTGCTTGCCGGTTGCTGTGCCGAGTCGGAGGCGACCTCGGTCGACTGTCCGGCAGCCGCCCCGGCTGCAGCGCCACGGTCGGTCGCGGTCCGAACCCAGGCATCGGACCCGCCGTGCGCCGACGCCGCCTTCGAGCCGGCCGCAGTGGTGCTCGGCTCCGACGAGGTCGGCGCTCTGCTCGCACTGGTCGTGCTCGGTTTCGCCGCCGCCTTGTCCTCCCGCCCGCCCGCCACGTCGGGCCGCCGACGCGGTGCGCCGCGAGCGCCGCCTTCGCACGCACGGCGACTGGCCACCCTCTCCGTCCTGCGGACGTGACAGCCGCGCAGCCTTCCCGGCTGTGCTGCGCCGTCATGCCTTCTGCAGAGGAGTCCCATCAGTCATGCGCTCACCACGTCCCGTCGTCGCGTCCGCCGCGGCGCGTCTCCGCTACAGGTCGTTCGCCCGATGAACGACCGGCACGCGGCAGAGCCGATCCTGCGCCGGCTCGCGCCGGTCTCCCGCATCCTCAATCGTGTCGCCCTCGTCGTCCTCCGCGAGGACGTCGGGGGGCAGGGCCGCCATGTCGATCCGGACGCCCCGGGAACGCCGCCGCCCAATACGGCCCGCTGGACCGCGGCCCACTCGGCAGCGGTGACCAGTCCGACGATGAAGGTGTTCCGCGACGCGCTGCGTCCGGTCTCCGGCGGGACCGAACGCCAGGGTGTGCTCGACGACCTCGCCCACCACTTCGGGATGTCGACGGAGGAGGCCTTGGCCAGATGCCTGGACTGGGAGAGCGCCAGCCTGGAGGAGTGGGAAGCGGCGCCCAGAGACAACGCCGCCCAGATCAGGGAGTTCTACGACTCCGCGACGTCATGGGCGTTCGACCTGTCCTGGTACAACTATCTGCAGGTCGACGGCACCGGTTACCCGAAGTCTGTGATCGTCGCTGACCGGCTTGAGCTACGACCCGGCGCGCGGGTGCTGGACTACGGGTCCGGAGTCGGAGTCACCGCTCAGCTCTTCGCAGGTCTCCCCTGCGCTGGGAGATCGCTCGAGCCGGCTTCCGCAAGGCCGACCTCATCGACGGACACACCTGGGTCTATCGCGCCTGTCCGACCACGGGAGTCCACAGCCGGATCCATCGAGCCGCATCCTGGCTTGCGTTGGCAAGCCCCCCTGCGGGGCTCATCAGGCGCAGCCGACGCCTGCTGGCTCGGCTCGCGCTGAGCGTCGTCCTCCTGCTCGCCTCCTGGAGGCGACAGGCCCACTCCAGCTGATCTCACACGGGGTCGACCGCGCCTCGGCGCTCAAGAAGCACGGTATCGCGCCAGATGCCGTGGTGGCGTCCGATGCGTTCGCGGACGCCGAGGGTGCGGTAGCCGGCGGACTGGTGCAGGGCGACTGAGGCGCGGTTCTCGGGGAAGATCGAGGTCTGCAGAGTCCAGATCCCGTCGGTGTCGGCGGCGGTGACCTGCTTGTGCAGCAACGCTTTTCCGACCCCGCGCCCGCGGAACTCCTCGCCGACGTAGACGGAGGTCTCGGCGACGCCGGCGTAGACGGGGCGGGTGGAGGCGGCGGTGAGCGCGGTCCAGCCAGCGATGCGGCCGTCGACCTCGGCGACCCAGCGGTGCCCGGGCAGCCATTTGCGGTCGAGCTCGCGGCGTTCGGGGACTTCGGTCTCGAAGGTGGCGTGCCCGGTGGCGATGCCTTCGGCGTAGATGCGCCGCACGTCGGCCCAGTCGCCCGGTTCCAGGGCGCGGACGGTGACGTCGGCCGGGACGTCGTCGGGGCAGCAGGGGCGGGGGCCGAGCATGCCCATGACGGCGTCGGCGGCGTGGGGGAGTCCGGTGCAGCAGGCGGGGTTGACCGCGACGAGCGTGGCGGTGCCCTCCTTGCGCATCGTCACGAAGCCGACGTCGGCCAGCTTGCGCAGGTGATGGGAGCAGGTGGACTGGCTGATCCCGAGCCCGGTGCGCAGCTCGCCCACGGTGGTGTCGCGCCCGGCGGAGGCGATGGCGTGCAGCAGGCGCACACGCGTCGGCTCGGCCAGACACGCGAACCACTCCGCGTAGGTCGTCGCATCCAGCGGCGACAGCTGGGTGGGATCGGGATTGGAGACGTCCGACAGCGGCAGCACGGTCGACGACGACGGGGCCGTGCGGGACGGAGAGCTCATGCAGCCAGAGTATCGACCTGAGTCGATGGTTGCGTCAATCGGTGCCCGTCGATACAGTCCGGCGGCGAGGATCGAAGCTCATCGATGGAGGAGTCGTGGCTGCAGTGTCCGAGGTGTCCGAGACAGCTGATCTCCCGGTGGTGGTCATCGGTGCGGGCCCGGTGGGGCTCGCCGCGGCGGCGCACCTGGTCGAGCGCGGTATGACCCCGCTGGTCCTCGAAGCCGGGCCACGTGCCGGGGCGAACGTGCGGCAGTGGAACCACGTGCGGCTGTTCTCCCGCTGGGCCGAGCTGATCGACCCGGCCGCGGAGAAGCTGCTCGCTCCGACCGGTTGGCAGTCCCCGGACCCGGACACCTACCCGACGGGTGCGGAATGGGCGCAGCTCTACCTGCAGCCCCTCGCCGACGCGCTGGGTGAGCGCGTGCGGTTCGGCGCCCGGGTCGAGGGTGTGGCCCGCCGCGGCCGTGACCGGGTCGTCGACGCCGGCCGTGACACCGAGCCCCTGACCGTGCACCTCGCCGACGAGCGGATCACCGCCCGCGCCGTGATCGACGCCTCCGGAACCTGGGGCGGCCCGAACCCGCTGGGCGGCGACGGCCTGCCCGCGGTCGGGGAATCGGCCTCTGCCACCCGGATCGGCTACCAGGTGCCGGACCTGTCCGACCCCGTCGTCCGGGCCCGATACGCGGGCAGGCGGATCGCGGTCGCCGGGAGCGGGCACTCTGCGCTCACGGCGTTGGTGGCGTTCGCCGAGCTGGCCGAGGCCGAGCCGGGCACGCACGTGGTGTGGCTGCTGCGCCGCGGCCAGGTCGGGGACACCTTCGGCGGTGGCGAGACCGACCAGCTCCCCGCCCGCGGGGCCCTCGGCATCCGTGCCGCCGCCGCTGTCGAGGCCGGGCGCATCTCCACAGTGACCGGGTTCCGCACCGCCGCCGTCGAGCAGACCGACGACGGCGTGATCCTGGTGGCCGACGACGGCCGCCGCCTGGACCCTGTCGCGGAGGTCGTCGTCGTGACCGGGTTCCGCCCGGACCTGTCGTGGCTCTCCGAGGTCCGCCTGGACCTCGACCCGGTCCTGCAGGCCCCGCGCGCGCTGGCCCCACTGATCGACCCCAACGTGCACTCCTGCGGCACCGTGTACCCACACGGGGCCCGCGAGCTGGCCCAGCCCGAGCCCGGGGTGTTCCTGGTCGGGATGAAGTCCTACGGCCGCGCCCCGACGTTCCTGGCGATGACCGGCTACGAGCAGGTCCGCTCCGTCGTCGCCGCCCTCGACGGCGACCAGGCCGCCGCGGAACGCGTCGAGCTGGTCCTGCCCGAGACCGGGGTGTGCGGCGGGGCCGGAGTCTTCGACGACCCGGCCGGGGCCGCCGAGGGCGGGTGTTGCGGCGCGCCGGCCGAGCCGGTCACGCTGGGCTTCGGGCGCCCGCAGGACTGAGCGCGTGCGGTCGACGAGCGCGCCGCCGCTGACCGAGGGCGGTCTGAGGCGGGTCCTCGTCGTGCTCTGCGCGACCGAGATCGTCAGCTGGGGCGTGCTCTACTACGCCTTCCCCGTGCTGGCCCCGACGATCTCCGCCGACACCGGCTGGCCGGTCTCGACCATCACCGCCGCCTTCTCCGCCGGGCTGGTGACCTCAGCGCTGGTGGGGATCTGGTCGGGTCGGCTGCTGGACCGGATCGGGCCGCGGCCGGTGATGACGGTCGGGTCGCTGCTGGCCGTGCCCGCCGTCGCCGGGATCGCCCTCGCGCCGTCGCTGCCGCTGTTCTTCGCCGCGTGGGTGCTGGCCGGGTTCGCCATGGCGGGCACCCTCTATCCGCCCGCGTTCGCCGCGCTGACCCGCTGGTGGGGGCCGCGTCGGGTCCGGGCGCTGACCGTGCTGACGCTGCTGGCCGGGTTGGCGAGCACGATCTTCGCCCCGCTCACCGCGACGCTGCTGGACCCTCTCGGCTGGCGGGACACCTACCTCGTCCTCGCCGTCGTCCTGGCCGCGATCACCATCCCCGCGCACGCCGTCGGGCTGCGCGGTCGCTGGCCCGAACCGCACGAGCTCGACACCACGACCGCCGCCGGGAGCGTCGCCGCGGGCGCTCCGCGGGAGATCGTGCGCAGCCGGGCGTTCGTGCTGCTCGTCCCGGCGGTCGCGCTGGGCACGTTCAGCGCGTTCGCCGTGGTGGTCAACCAGGTCCCGCTGTTGCTCGAGCGGGGCCTGTCCACCTCGACCGCCGCATGGGCGCTGGGGCTGGGCGGGATCGGGCAGGTGTGCGGGCGGCTGTTCTACGGCCGCCTCGACCGCGTCCTGAGTGTGCGCGCCCGCGGCGTCACCATCCTGGGCCTTTCCGCGCTGGCCACCGCGCTACTCGCCGCGGTCCCGGGACCGACCGGCCTGTTGATCGCCGTGGCGATGCTGGCTGGCGCCGCTCGGGGTATCTTCACCCTGCTGCAGGCCACCGCGATCAGCGACCGCTGGGGTGCTGCGCACTACGGCCGGCTCAACGGGCTGCTCTCGGCCCCGTCGATGGTCGCCACCGCCGTGTCACCGTGGGCGG
>NZ_JACBXB010000149.1 GCF_013870575.1 Pseudonocardia pini | reverse complement strand
GGCCGCGTCGGAAGGGGCCGCGTCAGCAGGCTCAGCCGCGTCGGCAGCATCGGCAGGCTCAGCAGCAGGAGCAGCAGCCGTCACCGTGGACAGGTCCGGCGCTCCCCCCGCCTCCGGGGCGAGGAGCCCGGTGGCCGGAGCGTCGGCGGCGGGAGCGCCGGTCGTGCCTCCCGCGGCCAGGGCGACGCCGGGCCCGAGCAGGGCCAGGGCGCCGACCGCCGCGAGGACGGCCAGGTGCTTGCGGGCTCGGAGCTTCATCCGTCAGTCGCCTTTCGCGCTCACCACCGTCGCCCGGATGGACGACCGGACCGGATCGGTTCGCGACCCTCCGCGAGCGGAGCGTCACGGCCCGTCGGACCGCGTGGTGTCAGTGAGGTAGGTGGTGCTGACGTGAATGATGGTGCGAAAGTCAGCTGTCCGTCACCGATTCGGCCCTATGCCGCCCTATCGCGTGACCCGTTCCCCGGTCGGGCGTCACCCTGTGCAGCGACACGGCTACGCACTCCGCGCACGTGTCACCACCCGTCCGAGCAGGGGGTCTCACGAGCCGTCACCGCGGCGGTCACGCTACGTGACCGTCCACGACCGAGAACGCCGAAAGCCCGCCGCACACCGTGCGACGGGCCTCCGGAGAGCGCTCGGTCAGCCCTTGAGGCGGGTGGACACCGCCGCCCAGGTCTCCAGGAGGCGCTCCGCGGCGCCGGAGTCGATCGCCGCGGCGGCGCGCGTCAGACCGGCCCGCAGGTCGCCGACGAGATCGGTGACGGGCCCGTCGAAGGCCGCCAGCGCCCCGGCGGCGTTGAGCAGTACGGCGTCCCGCACCGGCCCCTGCTTGCCCGCGACGAGGTCCCGCGCCACCTGCGCGTTCGCCTCGGCGTCCCCGCCGCGCAGGTCCTCCCGGCTCGCCGGGCCGATTCCCAACGCCCGAGGGTCCAGCGACGACGACCGCACCGCTCCCCCGCCGACGACCCAGACGGTGCTGGTGGTGGTCGTGGTCAGCTCGTCGAGCCCGTCGTCACCCCGGACGACCAGCGCCGACGCTCCCCGCCCCGCCAACACCTCGGCGATGACCGGGGCGAGCCGCGGGTCCGCACAGCCCACGAGTCCCGACGAGGGCTGTGCCGGGTTGGTGAGCGGGCCGAGGATGTTCATCGCCGTGGGCACGCCCAGCTCGCGGCGCACCGGGCCTGCGAAGCGCATGGACGGATGGAAGACGGGTGCGAAGCAGAAGGCGATGCCCGCCTCCGCCACGCAGGACACGATCGCCCCGGGCGGCAGGTCGATCGCCACGCCGAGCGCCTCGAGCACGTCCGCCGCCCCCGACGCCGACGACGCCGCCCGGTTCCCGTGCTTCACCACCGGCACCCCGGCCGCGGCCACGACCATCGCGGTCATCGTGGAGATGTTGACGGTGTTCGCCTGGTCCCCGCCTGTCCCCACGACGTCTACGGAACGCTCGGCGACCTCGATGCGGTTCGCGTGGTCCAGCATCGCCGCGGCGAGCCCGGTGATCTCCGCCGCCGTCTCCCCCTTGGCGCGCAGCGCGACGAGGAAGCCCGCGAGCTGCGCCGGGGTCGAGTCCCCGGAGAGCACCTGGTCCATCACCCAGGCCGTGTCCTCCGCGGCCAGGTCCCGCCCGCCGATCAGCCTGCCCAGGACGAGCGGCCAGGTCTGTCCGCCGGACATCAGCGGGTGGCGGGCACGGTGATCCCGCGCAGCACGTCCGCGACCGTCTCCGCGGCGGTCAGCGGGTCGAGCGGGTGGACCAGCACGGCCTCCGCCTTCGACCAGGTGGCCAGCCACCGGTCGTCCGCACGGCGGACGGTGACCACGATCGGGGGGCAGTCCGCGATCTCGTCCTTGAGCTGCCGGGCGAGCCCGAGGCCCCCGGTCGGCTGCGCCTCGCCGTCGAGGATCGCGAGGTCGACCTCGCCCGCGTCGCACGCCGCGAGCACCTCGGCGATGCCCTCGACCTCGCGGAACCGCACCCGCCCCACGTCCGGGGCCGGGCGCCGCCCGATGGCGTTGACCACGGCCTCCCGTACCTCGGGGCGGTGGCTGAACACGAGCACGGTCCAGGTGTGCGAAGGCGTGGGGCTGCTCACGCCCGGCATCCTAGTCGGGGAACCCGAGCGACCCGTCAGGCGTTCTTTCGGACGGATCCAGAAGAACACCCGGGTCCGACGACACGTTGTAGAAGTTGTGGGTCATAATGCCCGGGTGACGACAGCGGCTCCCAACATCAGCGCGCGGATCCACTCGCTGAACCGACCGAACCTGGTCAGCATCGGCACCATCGTCTGGCTGTCCAGCGAGCTGATGTTCTTCGCCGGTCTGTTCGCGATCTACTTCACCGCGCGCGCCCAGAACGTCGGCGAGTGGCCTCCGCCGCCGACACACCTCGACGTCCCGTACGCCCTGGTGGTGACGATCGTCCTGGTGGCGTCGTCCTTCACGTGCCAGTTCGGCGTGTTCGCCGCCGAGCGCGGCGACGTGTTCGGCCTGCGGCGCTGGTACCTGCTGACGCTGCTCATGGGCACGTTCTTCGTGCTCGGGCAGATCAACGAGTACCACACGCTGGTCACCGAGCACGCCACGACGATCTCGTCGAGCGCCTACGGCACCGTCTTCTACATGGCGACGGGCTTCCACGGCCTGCACGTCACGGGCGGTCTGGTCGCGTTCGTGTACCTGCTCATCCGCACGAAGCTCAGCAAGTTCACCCCGGCTCAGGCCACCGCGGCGATCGTCGTGTCGTACTACTGGCACTTCGTCGACGTGGTGTGGATCGGCCTGTTCGCCGTCATCTACTTCATCCGGTAGCGGGCGACCGCATCCCATCAGTCCCCGAACCGACAGCACGACCACCGTGAGGGTGAGACGCCGACGATGACCACCGAATCCACCACACGGCCCCCGCGCAGGCGGTGGGGCCACGGCAAGCTCAAGCGGCGCTTCGCCGCGGCCACGGCCCTCGGCGCCGCGCTCGTCCTCACCGGCGGTATCGCCTACGCGTTCAGCGAGACGACCGGGACCGTCAACGAGGCCCAGGCCCAGCCGGACACCGCACTCGTCGCCAAGGGCGAGCAGCTCTACAACGCCGCCTGCATCACCTGCCACGGCTCGAACCTGCAGGGCGTCCAGGACCGCGGTCCGAGCCTGATCGGCGTCGGGGACGCGGCGGTCTACTTCCAGGTCTCCTCCGGCCGCATGCCGCTGGCCCGCCAGGAGGCCCAGGCGATGCGCAAGCCGCCGCTGCCGCAGTTCGACCCGGAGACCGAGGAGGGCCGGGCCAACCTCGACGCACTGGGTGCCTTCATCCAGGCCAACGGTGGCGGCCCGGAGACCCCGATGCAGACCGGGGCGGCCCTGCGCGGCGACGACCCGGCCCGCGGCGGCCAGCTCTTCCGCCTCAACTGCGCCTCCTGCCACAACTTCACCGGCGTCGGCGGGGCGCTCTCGTCCGGCAAGTACGCGCCCGCGCTCGCGGAGCCGACCGAGGAGCAGATCTACACGGCGATGCTCTCCGGCCCGCAGAACATGCCGAAGTTCGGCGACCGGCAGCTCACGCCGGACGAGAAGCAGGACATCATCGCCTACATCAAGTCGGTGACGAACGGCAACAACCAGGTCGGCGGCAACGAGCTCGGTGGGCTCGGCCCGACGACCGAGGGCGTGGTCATCTTCATCGTCGGCCTCACGTCGATCATCGGTTTCGCCATGTGGTTGGGAGCGAAGAATTGAGCGCCACCGACACGCCGGGCCGCCCCACGCAGGAAGAGCTCGACGCCATGACGCCGGAGGAGCTCGCCAGGCTCGCCGGCACCCTCGACGACGTCGAGGTGGTCCACAACGCGCCGAGGTGGCCGGTCAAGGGCACGCGGGCGGAGAAGCGGGCCGAGCGGTCGGTCGCGACGTGGTTCATCCTGTCGGCGCTGGCCGCGCTGGGCTTCATCGTGGCGTTCATCGCCTGGCCGCACGAGTACGTCGCGCCCGGTGAGCCCGGCTACACGCTGTTCAGCTACTACACGCCGGTCGTCGGGTTCCTCTTCGGCTTCTCCGTGCTGGCGCTGGGCATCGGCGTCATCGCCTACGTGCGGAAGTTCTTCCCCGAGGAGGTCTCGGTCCAGCAGCGGCACGACGGCCGCTCGGACGAGGTCGACCGCAAGACGATCCTGGCGCAGCTGGCGTCGGCGGGGAAGTCCACCGACATCGCGCGCCGCAAGCTGATCACCCGCTCGGCCGGTGCGGCCGCGGGCATCTTCGGCATCGGTCTGGGCATCGCGGCGCTCGGCCCGCTCGTCCGCAACCCGTGGAAGGGCGGCGACGACGCCGCACTGTGGCACACCCCGTGGCGCCCGGAGAACGGCGAGACCGTCTACCTGCGCCGGGACACCGGCATCCTCGAGGAGATCTCGCGGGTCCGCCCCGAGGACATGGAGCCCGGCTCCATGGAGACGGTGTTCCCCTTCCGTGAGTCCGACCGCGGGAACGAGGAGGCCCTGCTGCACGCGCTGCGGGCCTCGGACGCCCCCGTCATGCTCATCCGGCTCCGGCCGGACACCCCCACCGTGAAGCGGCAGGGGCAGGAGGACTTCCACTACGGCGATTTCTACGCCTTCTCGAAGGTGTGCAGCCACCTCGGCTGCCCGACGTCGCTATACCAGGCGCAGGACAACAGGATCCTGTGCCCGTGCCACCAGTCGCAGTTCCTCGCGACGGAGTTCGCGCGCCCGGTCTTCGGTCCCGCGACGCGCGCACTTCCCCAACTACCCATTACCGTGGACAGTGAGGGTTACTTCGTGGCACGGAGCGACTTCATCGAGGCTGTCGGACCGGCATTCTGGGAGCGGAGGCCATGAGCGCCATCACCACACCCACGACGTCATCGGCGAGCAGGGCTGCGGCCGCGCTCGACGAGGCGGACGAACGCTTCCACCCGGCCGCGGGGCTGCGCAAGCAGTTCAACAAGGTCTTCCCGACCCACTGGTCGTTCATGCTGGGCGAGGTCGCCCTCTACAGCTTCATCATCCTGCTGCTCTCGGGCACGTACCTGGCGCTGTTCTTCGACCCCTCCATGGTCGAGGTCGTCTACGACGGTCCGTTCGACAACATGCGCGGCATCCACATGTCGCGGGCCTACGAGAGCGCGCTCGAGATCTCCCTCGAGGTCCGCGGCGGGCTGTTCGTCCGGCAGATCCACCACTGGGCGGCGCTGCTGTTCATCGCCTCCATGGTCGCGCACATGCTCCGGGTGTTCTTCACCGGCGCGTTCCGCAAGCCGCGTGAGACGAACTGGATCATCGGCCTGGTCCTGATCCTGCTGGGCATGCTCGAGGGCTTCACCGGCTACTCGCTGCCGGACGACCTGCTCTCCGGCGTCGGCCTGCGGATCGCCTCCGGCTTCATCATGTCGATCCCGGTCATCGGGACCTGGGCGCACTGGCTGCTGTTCGGCGGCGAGTTCCCGGGCACGGAGATCATCCCGCGGCTCTACATCGTGCACGTGCTGATCTTCCCGGGCATCCTGCTCGCGCTGATCGGCGTGCACCTGGGCCTGGTCTGGTACCAGAAGCACACCCAGTTCCCCGGCCCGGGCCGCAAGGAGACCAACGTCGTCGGCGTCCGGATCCTCCCGGCGTTCGCGGCGAAGGGCGGCGCGTTCTTCGCCGTCGTCACCGGCGTCATCGGGATCATGGCGGGCATCTTCCAGATCAACCCGATCTGGAACCTCGGCCCCTACGACGCCTCGCACATCTCCGCGGGCTCGCAGCCGGACTGGTACATGCTCTTCTCCGAGGGCATGGCCCGCATCTTCCCGCCGTGGGAGATCTACCTGTTCGGCACGTACACGATCCCGGCGGCCTTCTGGGCCACGGTGGCGTTCCTGCCGGTGCTGTTCGTGGTGGCCGGGTTCTACCCGGCCGTGGAGCGGCGGATGACCGGGGACAAGGCCCTGCACAACCTGCTGCAGCGCCCGCGGGACGTCCCGGTCCGCACCTCGCTCGGCGTCATGGGCATCTCGTTCTACGTGTGGCTGGTGCTCTGCGGCGTCAACGACTGGATCGCCTACTTCTTCCACATCTCGCTCAACGCGACGACGTGGGCGGGCCGCATCGGCCTGCTGGTGGTCCCGCCGATCGCCTACTGGGTGACCTACCGGCTCTGCATCGGGCTGCAGCGGGGCGACCGGGCGGTGCTGGAGCACGGCATCGAGACCGGCATCATCCGGCGGCTGCCGCACGGTGAGTTCATCGAGATCCACCAGCCGCTGGCCGGTGTCGACAGCCACGGCCACGCCATCCCGCTGGAGTACCAGGGCGCCCCGGTGCCCAAGCGGATGAACCAGCTGGGCTCGGCGGGTGACCCCGTCGCGGGTTCGCTGCTCTCCCCGGACCCGGTCGACGAGACCGTGGCCCTGGACCAGGCCCGGGCGGAGGAGCACCACCGCGAGCTGGAGGCGCGCGAGGAGCGGGCCCGCACCGCGGACCGGCTGGAGCTCGCCGGTCGGCCGGACGCCGGGCGTCCGAAGGACCAGACGGACTGAGCCCCACCCTCGATCGAAGGCCCCGCCGGATCTCCGGCGGGGCCTTCGTCGTTCCGGGAGCCGCGCCCTGTCCCTCCGGAGGGGGCGGGTGTCGTGTGGATCACCCCCGTGCTACTGTCCTCGACGTGCGAATCGCAGCGAACCTTCTCGCCGCGCGCCTCGGGCTCGTAGTAGCCCGGCGCGCCGGCTGACCCAGGCCGCCGTCGCGCTCGCGGGACTTCTCGCCCCGCCCTCCCGAAAGTCGAGAACCCTGCCAGACCTGGCTCGCGTTCCCGTACGTCTCGAACGCACCCCGGAGCAGTTCCCATGAGCATCACGATCGACCGCCCCACCACCGCGACCGGATCCCGCATCCTGCGTCGGCACACGATCATCACGACCCAGGGGATGGACGGCGTCCTAGCCGTCACCGCCGAGCTTCGCGCCTGCGCCACCCTCGTCAAGGAGCTGGCGATCGACGTCCGCGAGGGCGTCGGCTGCAGCGAGCTGACCTGCAGCGTCAGCATGACGGCCGAGGAGGCGGAGCAGTTCGCCGCGCACCTCCGCACCCTGGCGCCCGTCGAGTCGGTCGACCCCTACTGACCCGCACCGCATTATGGAGCCACAACTGTCGATTTGCGTCCTCAAAACGACAGTTGTGGCTCCATAATGCGTCAGACTCGGGTCCGTCCGCGGGCGGCGGCCAGCATGGCCTGCAGCTCCGCGACCTTGACCCGCTCGGCGCCGCCCCGGGCCTCGCCCAGCCGGACCTCCTCGGCGTCGAGGCGCTCCCAGTCCGCCCAGGTCACCGGGTCGAGGCCGTAGGCCTCGAGGCGCTGGTCCACCGCCTCCGATGAGGGGTGGGGCGGCTCCGGGAGGGTGTGCAGGTCGTCGAGCAGTGCGGCGACGGTCTCGACGGCGTCGCCCTTGTTGGTCCCGATCACCCCGGTCGGGCCCCGCTTGATCCAGCCGGTGACGTACGAGCCCGGCGCCACCCGACCGCCCTCGTTCGGGACGATCCCCGCCCGCTCGTCGTAGGGCAGTCCGGGGATCGGCTCCCCCGCGTACCCGATCGCGCGCACGACCAGGCCGGCGTCCAGCGTCTCCTGCGGCCCGCCGCCGGTGCGCTCCACGACCATCCCCGTCACCCGGCCCGCCTCCTCGAGCAGGCGGACCGGCGTGCGGTGGAAGTGCAGGTGGATGCGCCGCGGCGCGGCCTGGCCCGGGTCGGCGGCCCACGCGGTGAGCATGGTGATGTTCTGCCTCTGACGCCGCTCCTCCGGTTCCTCGACCCCGGCGGCGAGCACGCCGTCGTCGTGCACGAGGACCTGGACGCCGCTCAGCTCGCCGATCTGGCGCAGCTCGGCGGGGGTGAACTTCACGTGCTCGGGCCCGCGTCGGACCACGACGTGCACGTCCTCGACCCCGCTCCCCCGCAGCGCCTCCAGCACGGGGTCGGGGATGTCCGTCCCGGCCATCTCGACGTGCCCGCGGGCCAGCACCCGTGCGACGTCGAGCGCCACGTTCCCCGCCCCCACCACGACGACGCCGGGATGGTCGAGCTCCGGCTGCAGGTCGACGAAGTCCGGGTGCCCGCAGTACCAGCTCACGAACGCACCCGAGCCGTGGCTGCCCAGGAGGTCCTCCCCCGGGATGCCCAGCCTGCGGTCCACGGAGCTGCCGGAGGCGTGGACGATCGCGTGGTAGTGCTCGCGCAGCACGTCGAGCGGGATCCCACCCTCCCCCACGCGCACGTTGCCCAGGAACCGGACCCGGGAGCCGTCGGCGAAGGGCTTCTGCAGCACCCGGATGACCGACTTCATCTTCACGTGGTCCGGGGCGACCCCGTAGCGGACCAGGCCGTAGGGGGCGGGCAGCCGGTCGAGCACGTCGACGTCCACGGGGACCTCGGAGGCGGCCAGGGCAGCGGCGGCGTAGAGACCGGACGGACCGGCCCCGATCACCGCGACTCGGGGGTGCGCGGGCATGCGGGCGTCAGTGCTCCTTCTGCCCGGGATCTCCTCGGAGGATCGACTCCGTGAGCTCACTTCTCCGTGTCGGTCCCGGATCGCGTGTGGTGGGCGCGTCCCCCGCAGTATCCCCCGCGGATCACGGGATGGGGGGACCGACCGCCGTCGAGGTGCGCACGACCGCCCCGACCCGCCCGTTTGGCAGGACCAGCTCGGTGCGGTGGGTGCGGTACCGGCGACCCGTCCGCTCCGGGACGTTCCGGCAGGTCAGGACGCCTTCGAGGGGCAGCGGACGGAGGTACTCCACGCTCGTGTCGAGCATCCTGCCGACGTCTCCGGAGATCCGTTCCGCGGCGAGCCTGCCGATCACCAGGACCAGACCGCCGTGCACGGTCCCGCGCGGGTTGGACAGCGCGGCGGTGAGGTCGAGCTCCAGGGCCCCGTCGGCGACCGGTGCCGCGGCGAGGGTCGCGGCCAGCTTCTCCGGGTCGAGCCGCGGCAGCTCGCGCAGCACCTGCCACCGCCCCCCGAAGGTGCGGTCGCCCAGTGGCTCGATGACCATCGTGCCGATCGCGTGGGCGACCGTGCGCCCGGTGTCGTCTCGCACCAGGGCCCGCGCGACGCCCG